>JAISLZ010000007.1 GCA_031277015.1 Eubacteriales Family XIII. Incertae Sedis bacterium
ATGAGAGGGCGCGCAGGCTTCACCCTCGTCGAGGTCATCGTCGTCCTCGTCATCCTCGCGATCCTCGCGGCCATCGCTATCCCCGCGCTGACGGGGTATATCGACAAGGCGAAATGGAAGAAACTCGAATTTCAGGTAAGAACCGCGCAGGTAGCTTTCCAATCCATGCTCGTCGATCAATACGCCAGAGACGGTGGCTTTACCACCCATACAGCGATAAATCTTTCGGATGATTTTTTTGGCAGAATCAGTAGTTATGCAGATGGAGAAGGTTATATTATCTATACATTCACAGATAAGGGATTTAAGGAATATGAATCGCTCACTACCGACAAGGATTCTATCCGTATAGATGGTTCATGGGACTTTAATAATCAAAAAAAAGAATTTGACGCTTATACAGACCGATCCGGCGCTATAAAGGCGTTTAGATATGATGATTATACTTATTTTAATGAGCCTACTGTATCATATCTCTTTTGTATGTACGTTCAAGATGTGAATGCATCCGATCCTGTGACAAAGGCTATAGTGAAACAATTCCCTCTGGTTAAGAGTGGCTTCAATGCGTTCAGGCACTATTTAGGGTCAGAGTCAAAACCTCCAGCGGAGAGGCTCAATTGACATAAAGTCGAGTCATTGCGCGCTGGACCTTGTGCCAGTGGCTTTGGCTGGCGGTCGTCCCTCTAAATACAACGAGTTAGCAAGAGTCGCTTTTTTGCGGCTTCGTGCTAGGCCCATGTTTTCATGTATAATATAGAGCAATGGCAACATGGCCGCCGCGCGGTATAGCATTGGTCAGTGTTCCCATCATACTATAAGGGGGAATCCGCAATGTCCGAAGCGATAGTTGAGATGCGTCACATCACGAAACGCTTCCCGGGGATCATCGCCAACGACGATGTCAGCTTCAGTATAGGAAGGGGCGAGATATTCGCCATCCTCGGCGAGAACGGTGCGGGCAAGAGCACGCTCATGAGCATACTTTTCGGCATGTACGAGCCGGACGGGGGGGAGATACTTATCAGGGGCATACCCGAGAAAATATCCTCACCGGCACGCGCGGTCGAGCTGGATATAGGCATGGTTCACCAACATTTCACGTTGGTACGGGAGTACACGGTCACGGAGAACATCATTCTCGGGGATGAACCGTGGAAACGGTTCCTCGGGCTGCTCCCCTACGTGGATGTCAAGGGCTCGGAAGCGAAGGTCTCGGAGCTCTCCGCTCGCTACGGCCTTGATGTAGATCCCGGCCGCCTCATCGAGGATATGGATGTCGCAGGGCAACAGCGCGTCGAGATACTGAAGATGCTCTACCGCGACGCGGAGATACTCATCTTTGACGAGCCGACCGCGATGCTGACCCCCGCAGAGACCGGCATGCTCCTGAAGATCATAGAAAATTTGCGCGACAATGGCAAGACTGTCATCCTCATTTCGCACAAGCTCAGGGAGATCAAGCGTGTGGCGGACCGCTGCGCCATCCTCAACCGGGGGAAGCTCATAGATATTCTGGATGTGCCTGGCACAGACACCGCGCGGATGGCTCATATGATGGTAGGGCGCGACGTGCCGATTGACGGGCGTTCCACGGAAGCCCGCGCGCCTGCGGCCGATTTTGGGGATACTGTGCTCAGCGTCGATGGGCTTGCCGTCTATGGCGCGGACGGGACTATGGCAGTCAATGACGTTTCGTTCACGGTAAGGAGAGGGGAGATATTCGCTATCGCGGGGGTCTCGGGCAACGGCCAGACGGAGATAGCCGACGCTGTGGCGGGGCTCGCAGAGGTGCAGTCCGGCAGGATATCCCTGAACGGCGATGATATCTCCCGTAGCTCCGTGCGGGCCCGCATAGGCAAAGGTATCGCATACATACCGGAGGACAGGCAGAATGTCGGGTTGATATTGGACTTCCCGTTGGGCGACAATCTGGCGCTGAAGAAGTACCGCACACCGCCGTTCGCGGGAGGCGCCATGCTGAACAGGGACGCTTTTGACGCGTACGCCGGGCGGCTGATAGACGAGTACGACATCAGGGGTGCCGGGTGCGGCAGGGCTGCTGTGCGCGGCATGAGCGGAGGGAACCAGCAGAAGGCTATCATAGCGAGAGAGATTGAGCTCGGCGCGGACCTCATCATCTTCGTCCAGCCGACACGAGGGCTTGATATCGGCGCGATGGAGCAGGTCAGGTGTATGATGTCAGCGGAGAGGGGCAAGGGCAAGGCCATCCTCCTGATATCATACGACCTCGACGAAATACTGATGTGCGCGGACACCGTCGCCGTCATATACGGAGGGGAGTTCCTGCGCGTTTCGCCAGTGGAGAGCATTTCGGTGGATGAGATAGGAAGGTACATGATGGGGGTGACGGAAGGGTGAAAGGGCGCGCCGTACTGAAATCGTTATCTGTACCCGCCATAGCGATACTGCTGAGCCTGGCAGCGTTTGCGGCCATCGTCCTGCTGACTGGCAAAAATCCGGCGGTGGCCTTCATCGGCATCCTCGAGGGTTCCGGATGGCTGCCGAGATCCGGGTATCCACTGGGTAGCGGGCAGCTTACAGATGTATTCCGCACGCTTGACGCGCTGACCCCAATGATGTTCGCCTCGCTGGCTGTGGCGGTCGCGTTCCGCGGAGGGCTTTTCAACATCGGCGTTTCGGGGCAGATGCTATTCGCAGGCTTCGTCTCCACGGTCACCATAGGCTACAGCGGATTGCCTTCCTCCGCTGCATTCCCGCTCGTCATATTTGTCGGCGCGTCCTCTGGCGCGCTCGCGGGTGGGCTGATAGGGCTGCTCAAATGCAGGTTCAATGTCAATGAAGTCGTTTCCTCCATCATGCTCAATTTTATTTTCCAATACGTCATCAGCTTTTTTATCAATACGAGTTACATCGATCCAGTGTCAAGGCATTCAGCCGCCGTAGGGAAAGACGTGTGCCTTACGCTGACGGACGTGTTCATAGGCGGGTATATATTCAGGATACCGTGGGCGCTCGCCATAGCGCTGGCATGCGCCGTGCTTACACTGGTCTTCTTCACAAAGTCGGTGCGTGGCTTCGAAATGGCGGCGGTAGGCAAAAACACGCGCGCGGCCCGCTACGCCGGCATGAGTGTCGAGCGCAACATCCTTGTCACTATGTTCCTGTCCGGTGCGTTTGCGGGTCTCGCCGGCGTGACATACTATCTTGGGTATTACGACTCCATCATGCCGGGCACGCTCAGCCCTATGGGCTTCGACGCCATCGCGACCGCGTCCCTCGGCAACATGCATCCCATAGGCATCATCGCCGCGGGCGTGCTCGTCACTAGTCTGGGGCAAGGCAGTACGTATATGAGCAACATCGCGGGTGTCCGCCCGGAGATAGCCTCGCTCGTCATCGGCCTGATACTGCTGTTCTCCGCGTGTTCCTACTATATAAAATATCGTCTTGAGGGCGGCGCCGCGCTGCGGGTGGGCAAAAAAGCGAGAGGTGGTAAGATGGCCATGAACACGGCAGCCGCAGAAAATGAAGCTCTTGAAGACGGGCGATCCGGAAAGGAGGCCGGCAAGACATGAGCCTAGTTGTCATAGATGGTCTGTCCTTCGCCCTGCCGCTTTTCATCATAGCCGTCGGCGGCATCTATTCGGAACGCAGCGGCGTCACGAACCTGGCGCTCGAAGGGTTGCTCGGGTTCGGCGCGTTCACGGGCGGATTGTTCGTCGTGCTGACGAGCGGCATATTCCCGCAGGGCTCGCAGACGCCCATCTGCCTCTCATTCCTTTTCGCGGCCATCGGCGGCGGCGCATATTCTCTGATCCACGCTACGCTCTGCGTTAAATTCAGGGCGAATCAGGTGATGAGTGGCATCGCGGTCAACATACTCGCGGTCGCGCTCACGGGGTTCTTCACCTACCAGGTCAATGCTGGCGTGTTCGGCAGTCCATCCGATAAATTCATGATAGGCGTTTCTCCGCGTGTCACAGCACCGGGGATATCGGACATTCCCGTGCTCGGCGCGTTTTTTACGAATGTCTACCCGTTTGAGATCATGATATTGGCGATCGCGGCGTTCTGCTGGTACGTGCTCTACCGCACGCGGTACGGGATACGCCTTAGGGCGTGCGGCGACAACCCGCAGGCCGTGGACGCCGCTGGCATAAGTGTCGCAAAAGCACGCTTCGGTGCGGTGGCCATTTCCGGGGCGCTGTCCGGCGTCGGGGGCATGTGTTTCGCGTACTCCATCACGGCGAACTTCTCCCCCGCGATCTACTTAGGCGCCGGATATCTCGCCATAGCCGCGCTGATATTCGGGAACTGGAAGATGATACCAGCGCTCGGTGCTTGTCTCATCTTCGGCTTTGCGCGCAGCGCGGCGTACCAGGTTGCCAAGTCCCTCGAGATAAGCAGCAATGTCTCCGACCTGGCTATGAGCCTGCCATATGTTCTGACGCTGCTCCTACTGGCGTTTTTCTCAAAGGGCAACCGCGCCCCGCGCGCTCTCGGCGAGATATACGACAAAGGAAAGCGGTGAGACTGCATATGAGAAGAAGGGAACACATGGAATCAAGGCACGAAATGAGTAAAAGGTCAAATTCGAAAAAGCTCGCGGCATTCGTCCCCATATTAATGGCGGCATGCCTTGCGTTCACCGCCTGCGCTGGCAACCCCTACCCGCCGGACGGAAGTGCGTCTGGCAAAGGCCTAGGCTTACCCGATCCGGAACATCTGCGGATCGTCATCGTGACGAGTCCATCGGGAGTGGACGACGGCGGCTACAACCAGGACAACTACGAAGGGGTATTGGCCTTCGTTGACAAGAACCCCGGGGCGGCCGAACAGAGCATACGGGAGCCCGATCTCAACAGATCCATGAACGCGGTCAATGAGGTGCTGGCAGACCATGACGTCGTCGTCACTCCGGGCTACCAGTTTTCGGGCGTCTACAGCCTGGCGATCAAAAACCCCGAAAAATATTTCATTCTCGTGGACACATTCCCCACAGACAAAGATGGCGAAGTCAGAGACGACGCGCCCAACGTATGCGCCATGCAGTTTGCCGAGGAGGAGGGCGGTTTCTTCGCGGGTATCGCCGCCGCGCTCGAGACAAAGAGCGGCAAGGTCGCGGTGGTGAACGGCATCGCCTACCCGTCCAACGTGAACTACCAGTACGGGTTCATGAGCGGCGTCAAATACGCGGAGAAGCATTACGGTGTCCACGCCGAGATCGTTGAGCTACCAAGCTACGCGGGTACGGACGTGACGAACCGCAATATCGGAGGCAACTATATCGGTGGCTTTGACGATCCCGCGACCGGCAAGGTCGTAGCGGAAGCCCTGCTCTCGAAGGGGGTGGATATCATATTTGTCGCCGCCGGCGGCAGCGGTAGCGGCGTGTTCACCGCTGTCAAGGAGAACGGTCACGCGAAGGTCATCGGCTGCGATGTGGACCAGTGGAAAGAAGGGGAGAACGGATCGTCCAACATAGTCTTGACGAGTTCCCTGAAGCGTATGTCCGTCAACGTCGAAAAACGGATTGAAGCGATCAGGAAAGGCAAATTTCAAGGCGGAAACTTCACGATGGGCGCCGATACCGACTCCGTGGGCTATGTCAGTGAGCCCGGCCATCATCAGCTCAGCGCTGATACCCTGAAAAATATGGAGGAAGCATATGACCTCGTCAAGGATGGCAGCATCGTCCCGGCTTCCGCCGGCAACAGGATGACCACGGACGGCTTTAAGGGGCTGTAACGCCGTGGTGTCGTAGTGTCAAAATAGTGTTGAAACTGTGCGGTGGGCGGTTCATTCTCCACAATATCGCCTATAGCGCGCTTTCGGGGCGCAGGGTTTTGTGTTAAAATACATTTATGATCGAATTACCCGGCGTTAACCACGTACACTGCATAGGCATCGGCGGCATAGGACTATCCGCCGTTGCCGAAATACTTTTGAGTGAAGGATATCGCGTATCGGGTTCGGACATGAACGAGAGCGATACGATAGACAGGCTCATCGAGCATGGGGCTACCGTATATCTCGGACACAGGCAGCGCAATGTAAAGGGCGCCGATCTTGTCATCTATTCGTCGGCTATCCCCATGACCAACCCTGAAATCGCTGTTGCGAAGGAGGCGGGCGTGCCCGTCATTACGCGCGCGCAGATGCTCGGACAGCTGATGTCGCTTAGGAACAACAGCGTCGCAGTATCCGGGACTCACGGGAAGACGACGACGACTGCTATGATTTCCCTCATCTTGAAAAAAGCAGGGAAAGACCCCACTATCCTGGTAGGAGGCAATCTGCCCGAGATTTCGGGCAATGTGTCCGTAGGCGCTGGGGACTACTTTGTCACAGAGGCTTGTGAATACATGGACAGCTTTCTCAGCCTCTCTCCCAAATATGCGATTATACTCAATATAGATTCGGATCATCTCGATTATTTCAAGGACATAGATCATATCGTCAGATCGTTTGAACAGTTCACCGGACAGGTGAGGGACGACGGCGCGGTCATCGCTTTTGACGCCAATCCCTTCGTCAGCAGCATCATAGACGATATCGACAAGCGTGTCATCACCTTCGGATACAACAAGAGGTGCGACTACAGCGCCGGGGGCATCAAGTTCGGCGAGGACGGTATGCCTTCGTTCACCGTCAGGCGCGGCGGTGATACTCTCGCCCGCATCAAGTTGTCAGTGCCCGGCGAGCACAACATATCCAATGCCCTCGCGTCGTTTGCGTGTTGCTGTGAGATGGGCATAGAGCCCTCTGCGATAGCGCGCACCCTGGAGGAATTTACGGGCATTCAGCGCCGTTTCGACATCATGGGCGAGACCTTCGACGGAGTCATGGTCATAGACGACTACGCGCATCACCCAACGGAGATCGTAGCCACGATCAGGGCAGCCCGCAAGATTCCCCACAGGTCGCTGTGGGTCCTTTTCCAGCCGCATACCTACACGCGAACCTTGGCGTTGCACGATGACTTCGCCGAAGCGCTCGCCTTGGCTGACAAGGCTGTCGTAGCTGAGATATATGCTGCGCGGGAGAAGAACGTACATCAGATAAGCGCCAAATCCATCGCTCACAAGATGAAAGAGGTCGATCCGTGTAGGGATGCCTGGTTCTTCAAGAGCTTTGAGGAGATTGCGAGTTTCGTGCTGAACAACGCGGAGGAGGGCGACCTCATCATCACTATGGGCGCGGGTGATATATACAAAGTCGGGCATCTCATACTGGAGACCGACCGCGAGGCGCATCTCAAATAGTTAAATAAAATAAACAGAAGCGTTTTTGTTTTTACGGAAAAGAGGCGGGATGAGAGGGTTTGAATCGTATTACGACGAAAAGAAGGAGCTGAATAGGCGTATCAACCTTGATTTTGCGGACGCGGGAATACGTTTTGAGGACATAGATATGGCATTCATCGACGCGGACGTAAAGATAGGCGCGGGTACGTTCATCTGTATAGGGGTCGAGATAAGGTCGGGTACCGTCATCGGCAGAGACTGCAGGGTAGAGAAGGGCAGTACTATCATATCTTCCAATATAGGGGACGGATGTACCGTCGGACAACATTCCCGCCTTGAATCCGTTGAGATAGCGGATAGGGTGGATATTATTCAGTCCATCATAACCGATAGCGTCGTTGGCGACAGGACTAGCGTAGGCCCTTTCGCTTATGTAAGACCTGGCTCGCGTATAGGCTCGGATTGTCGTATCGGAGACTTCGTCGAGATTAAGAACTCGTTTATAGGCGATAGGACCAAAATATCCCATCTCACTTACGTGGGCGACTCCGATCTGGGAAGTGACATCAATCTCGGTTGCGGTGTGGTGTTCGTCAATTACGACGGCAGGGACAAGCATCGCACGAAGGTGGGTGACGGCGCATTCATCGGATGCAACGTCAATCTCATAGCTCCTGTAACCATCGAGGATAATGCATATATCGCGGCCGGAACCACGGTGACGCGGGACGTACCTGCGGGCAGTCTCAGTGTGGGGCGCGCGAGCGAAAAAAATATAAAGGGATGGGTCGAAAAAAGAGGATTGCTGAAAAGAAAGGAACGAAAATAAAATGAGAGAAGGTACGTACTGTGACTTCAAGGTCTTTGCCGGCAATTCGAACACAAAACTGGCGGAGGACATCGCTAACTACATGGGCAAGCCACTCGGTAAGTCAACCGTTACAAAGTTCAGCGACGGTGAAATATCCGTCAGCTTATGGGAAACCGTACGCGGTATGGACACGTACATCATACAGTCGACGTGCTGTCCCGTGAACGACAATCTCATGGAACTGCTGATAATGATAGACGCCGTAAGGCGGGCTTCGGCCGGGCGTATCAACGCGGTCATCCCATATTATGGCTACGCGCGCCAGGACAGAAAGGCCAAGGCTCGCGATCCGATAACGGCCAAGCTGGTGGCGAATCTCATAGTTGAGGCGGGTGCGGATCGCGTTGTTACGATGGATCTTCACGCGTCACAGATACAGGGCTACTTTGATATACCAGTCGATCATCTCTTAGGGCTTCCTATTCTTATTAAATATTTCAAAGAGAAAAACCTCAACGATTTGGTAGTGGTCTCTCCGGATCACGGTAGCGTGACGAGGGCGCGCAACATGGCTACTCCGCTTGACGTTCCTATCGCGATAGTGGACAAGCGCAGGCCCAAGGCCAACGTCAGCGAGGTCATGAACATAATAGGGGAGATAGAGGGCAAGAATTGCATTCTAATGGATGATATGATAGATACGGCAGGCACGATAACAAATGCGGCCAACGCGCTCTCAGAATTGGGAGCGAAAGACGTGTATGCCTGTGCCACGCACGGTGTGCTTTCCGGGCCTGCGATCGAACGCATCAGAGACAGTGCTATCAAGGAGATGATACTGCTCGATACCGTACCTCTGCCGGGCGATAAGCGCATAAAGAAGATCAAGACGCTTTCCGTCGCCCCTCTATTTGCGGAAGCGATGGCAAATATACATACCAACGCTTCGGTGAGTAAGATATTTCAGGTCGTGCACTGACCGGACGACAATGTATGCTATTGTAGGACTCGGCAACCCTGGCAGGGAGTATGAAAACACGAAGCACAACCTCGGATTCATCACCGTGGATTTGCTTGCTGAAAGGCACGGCATATCCATCTCAAAGCTCAAACACAAGGCTCTGATCGGAGATGGAGCCATTCGCGGCGCAAAGGTCAAGCTCGTCAAGCCCCAGACCTATATGAATCTATCGGGTGAGAGCGTGTCGCAGGTAGTGAGGTATTTAGGCATAGATCGGGACAATCTCATATTGATCTACGATGATGTGGATATCCCCATAGGCTCCGTAAGGATAAGGGCCGGAGGCAGTTCTGGTACGCACAACGGCATGAAATCCGTCATATATCACCTGGGCTACGATGATTTCCCCAGGATACGTATAGGTATAGGGGCGGAACGTGGAGAAGTACCTCTGTACGGATGGGTGACGAGCGGCTTTGCGAAGGAACATATAGACGCCGTACGCTCTGCCGTCGTCAGGGCTGCGGATGCTGCCACGGCGATCGTCTCGGAGGGTGTCACGGCCGCAATGAACCGGTACAATGGATAACGCTAAAAGCCTCGATACGCGCGGCGCTGCCATACATCTGGCAGGGCTGTCCGGAGAGCTGATCGCCCCCGTGCTGGCGGAGCGTCTGTCAGCGGACGGATATAGAGGCCGTCCATGCCTTGTCGTAACCGCCAACACCGATAGGGCTTCCGCACTCGCAAAAGCCCTATCCTATTTTTCTACGAGAAACGTGCATACGGTCACCGAGGATGCACCGTATTTCCTCGACTACGAATGTATGAGCCGCGAGGGTACCGACGAACGGGTCAAAGCTCTGGCTGCGCTCCTTTCCTCCACCGATACGATAGTCGTCGCTGCGGCATCGGGTGCCATGAAAAAAATAGTCCCTCCTGACGTGTTCCGGGCTGCCTCCGTGAGATTTGGCATAGGTGTGGATACGGACCCGAGGGAGGCGGCGAGGAAGCTGTCGTCCGCTGGCTACGAGAGGGAGAATAAGGTAGAGGCACCGGGGCAGTTCGCTCTCAGGGGCGATATTCTGGACGTCTGGACACCCGTATCGGCTGAGCCGGTCCGTGTGCACTTCTTTGGTGACGAGATAGAGCGGATTGGGTATTTTGACCCGCTTACGCAGCGGCATACCGGCAGTTCGGACTCTTTCATCATATATCCCGCGAGCGATACCCGCCTTTGCGGTATGTGCGCCGTGTCCGGCATGGTGGACATGGCGTCGTACCTGGGGGATTCGGGCGTTGTAGCCATAGACGACCCCGAGAGGATATTGGCCGCGGTCAGACTGCGCGAGGCGGAGACGATCGAAGATTACAAGGTCAGGCTGGAGCTCGGCGAGCGCGTGGATGACGGTTTCACCGTAGTCGCGGATATGCCGTCGCTGTACGAGGGAAGGGCTACGTTCGTGTTCACACCCTCGGAGAAGCGCCCTGCGTCTATAGGAAAGAGACTGTCGTTATCGTCCAAGGAGTCTTTCACCGCGAAGCATCCCGCGGTCATGAACGGTCATATGCCGCTACTGCTGTCCGAACTCCGGCGCTACGCGGACGAAGGCTTCGTCATAACCATCGTCTGTGCCACCGCAGGCAGACTGGAAAACCTTCAAAAGTTTGTATCAGATGAGGATGTGGGCGGCGACATTCGTTTCACTCTCGGAGAGCTGGCGTCCGGTATAGAGATAACGACGTCGAAGAAGGTATGGCTGTGGGACGGCGATATATTCAAAGCGAGCCGTGCGGCTGGCAAGCGCAGACGACGCGCCTCAGGCAAAGGTGCCGCGATGCGCTCGTTCACAGACATCAACGCGGGGGACTACGTCGTGCACGAAGCCCACGGCGTTGGTAGGTACGAGGGTCTCGTACGGCTCGAAGTGCAAGGCGCGGAAAAGGAATATCTCAAGGTGAGGTACTCCGGTGGAGATCATCTATATGTCCCCGTCGAGCAGATGTCTTTCATTCAGAAGTACATAGGCGGTGCGGAGTCCGGCCCGAGGCTGAACAGGTTGTCCGGTAATGAGTGGAAGCGCGCGAAAGCGCGTGTAAGAGCCGATATCGCGCGTATGGCCGCGGACTTGGCCGCTACTGCGGCCGAGAGGAGGACGAGGAGCGGCCACGCGTTCCCGCATGATGACGAATGGCAGAGAGCGTTCGAGGGCAGATTTCCGTACGACGAGACGGATGATCAACTCGCGGCTATTGCCTCCATCAAGAAGGATATGGAGAGTCCCAGGCCTATGGATCGCCTGCTATGCGGTGACGTGGGCTACGGTAAGACGGAGGTCGCGCTTAGAGCCGTGTTTAAGTGCGTCATGGGCGGCAAGCAGGCCGCGGTGCTCGTGCCTACCACCCTGCTCGCCAGTCAGCATTACACCACGTTCTCGGAGAGGTTTGCCGATTTCCCTTTCAATGTCGAGGTGATGTCGAGGTTTCGTTCCGCGGCGGAACAGAAGAAGGTAGCAAAGACGCTCACATCTGGCGGAGTGGACGTAGTCATAGGTACCCATAGGCTACTGTCCGGTGATATTTCCTTCAAGAATCTGGGTCTCCTCGTAATAGACGAGGAACATCGTTTTGGCGTGGGGCATAAGGAGAAGATAAAAAACCTCAAAAAGGACGTGGATGTCCTCTCGCTCACCGCTACCCCGATACCGCGCACCCTGCATATGTCGCTATTGGGTGTACGCGATATGGACCTCATCGAAGAACCGCCCGAGGACAGATACCCCGTACAGACCTACGTAATGGAGGAAAGCCCTGAGATAATAAGAGAGACCATACGCAGTGAGATGGACAGGGACGGGCAGGTGTTTGCTGTCACGGGGCGCGTGTCGTCCATCGACAGGGTCTCGCGCGAAATCTCAAGATTGGTCCCTGGGGTTCGGATAGCCGTTGGGCATGGGAAGATGGACGACACGCGCCTGGAAGATACGATGGCGGGTTTCATAGCCGGGGAATACGATATCCTGGTATCGACCACGATTATAGAGTCGGGGCTCGACATACCGAATGCGAACACCGTGATCGTGTTCGACGCGGACAGGTTCGGCTTGTCGCAGCTCTATCAGATAAGAGGGCGCGTCGGTAGGTCAAACAGAATAGCTTTCGCCTACATGCTACATGGCAGGGGAAA
>JAISLZ010000065.1 GCA_031277015.1 Eubacteriales Family XIII. Incertae Sedis bacterium
GAAGGGAAATCGAAATGAACATGATTCTGAAAAAACAAATGGCGGACAGAGGGATCCATGGCGGCACACTTAAATTACCCTCATTCGGAGGCGTGCCGCGAAGCGGCGGGGTGGTCATACGCCGCCGCAATGGCTTTACCCTCGTGGAGGTCATCGTCGTCCTAGTGATACTTGCGATACTCGCGGCCATCGCGATACCGGCACTGACGGGGTATATCGATAAGGCGAACGACAAGAAGTATATTGCGGACGCACGCAACGCGGCGGTGGCTGTACGCACCGTTATAGACGAATTATATGCGGAAGGTACGCTTGGCAAGGGTATTACGAAAGCCAATCTCCAAACAACTTTCAGTCTCGATGATACTGGGTATGCTGCTTTTTGGTTCCGTGATGATTATCTCACCGCAGGGGATCATGGATATGATATCACACAAGTGAAATCTTTCAACCCTGAGAGGGTGTCGCAGATGGATAATGGCGCGTCCGCCCTCAATACGGAAGGCAGCCTTGCTTACTTCCGTGATGCCGCGGAACTGATGGGTACACCGTACCCTCCCGCCAAAACCTCGCCGGGCGCCTGGGTAATACATCTGTTCTCTGACAGGTCATCTTCGCATACAATACTCGACGCACCGGCGTTTGTATATACGTATTTCATTCAGGGTGAGGGTGAAGATAATATAGTTGTTGTCACATACGGACTCGACGGATTTGACCCTGATACAGCCGTTCGCGATGAAACATATACTACCTTTATGACGAAAGGTTGGACTGAAGATGGTTATTTCCAGTACGACCAAAACGCAGGCTATAAGGTTCTTGAATTTGAAAAATACGTCTAAGTTTTTTGTCCCAACCAACTTTCGTATTACACGCAAGGTGATTGGTATTATAGCATGGGGAAGCTGTACCTATGTGTCGTGCTCGCAATATTAATGGGGTATCTTAGTAGTTCACCTTTACGATGACGGCGGTGGATAGACGTGCCGCCGTCATCATGTTGTCTTCAGGTCATGTAGAGTTATGACTCTATCACCGCACCGTCGGGGCGGGGCCTTTTCCTGACGATGCCATTGGAGGTTTATTTTTTCAACTCTTTCAACGCGGGCGACAAGCGCGGCACGGCGGTTGAATGAGCCATAGTTTCAATGTATAATGGTATGATGTGAACAAAAGATAGGGCAGTCAGGAAGGAGTGACGTCTTGGCCTTAAAAAATGATGTAGGCATCGACCTGGGCACAGCGAATGTGCTCGTATATATAAAGGGGAAAGGTATAGTCCTGAACGAGCCGTCGGTGGTGGCGGTGAATGAAGATACGGGCGCGATCATCGCGGTGGGCTCCAAGGCCAAGGAGATGCTCGCGAGGACGCCGGGCAATATCGTCGCGATCAGGCCGCTCCGCGACGGCGTCATTTCGGACTACGACATCACGGAGCGTATGCTCAAGTATTTCATCAACAGGAGCGTGGGCTCGAGCCGATTCTTCAAGCCGCGCATCATGATATGCGTGCCGTCGGGTGTGACCGAGGTGGAGAAGAGGGCGGTCATCGAGGCGTCCACGCAGGCGGGCGGCAAGTCGGTGTTCCTCATCGAGGAGCCCATCGCGGCGTCTATCGGCGCGGGCCTCGACATCACGGGGCCGGACGGCAGGATGGTGGTAGACATAGGCGGCGGCACGTCGGACGTGGCGGTCATCTCGCTTGGCACGATAGTGACGAGCATGTCCGTCAAGGTCGCGGGCGACAGCATGGACGAGTCGATCATCAACTACATGCGCAAGGAGCACAAGCTGTTCATCGGGGAGCGGACGGCAGAGCAGATGAAGATCATGATAGGGACGGCCTTCCCGCGCGAGCAGTCCGTCGCTTTCGACTGCGGAGGCCGCGACCTCGTGACGGGGCTGCCCAAGCACATCGACGTCACCTCCGAGGAGATGCTCGAAGCCCTCGACCAACCGCTCACGACTATCTGCGACACGGTGGCGCAGGTCCTTGAGAAGACGCCGCCGGAGCTCGCGGCCGACATCTCGAACACGGGCATAGTCATCACGGGCGGCGGCGCGCTGCTGAACGGCATTGACCGCCGCATCAAGAAGCGCACGGGCATCGACGTCCTCATCGCGGACGAGCCCAAGTCCTGCGTCGCGATAGGCACGGGCCGCGCGCTTGAGTCCCTCGATGCGATGGAGACGGGCCGCGTCAACCAGAAAAAGCAGCTGATATAGTTGGACTACCCTGCATGATTCGCTATGCAATGAGCGTGGAATGTAATATGCGAAATACAAACAAAAGACACATCTTAGTGTGGCTAATGTGTATTTTAACAGCTATTTTTTTCTTGACGGGTTGCGGGGATAAGCAGGACAAGGAAATCCGGATATTGACGGAGAGCTATTTCGAATATTGGTCGGAAAACAACGAAGCAGGTATGCGTAGCCTGATGACCGATGATGCGAAGTTCCTGGGCGTAGGCAAATGGAGCGAAGACTACAACACGATAGAAGTGGAGAGGCTCGAAAACAAGACGCCTGACCCTGAACATCTCAAAGGATTCCTTGAAGAAAAATATCCCCCGGGCTTGTATGCAAGATATTATGTCCATATTGTTAAAAAGTCTTCAAATAATTCAAAAAGGGATTTTCCTGTAATGTTGGCCGTAGAATATATGCGCGAAACTGAGGTAGCGCCTTTCCAGATTAGCGGCGAATGGTTAATTGATTAGATGATCTGTTCAAATCCTACGATGTTTCCTAAGCGCTATCGTATGTACACATAGGATGTGACTGCGTCACCGCGCTGCAACTGTCCGGTATAGCGAAATAATGTAGTACACATAAACGTGACTATCCGGAGTGTGTTCAATAATCCATTCAAAAACATATATTGACATTAATATTAATCAATGGTATAGTAATCATTATATTGGTTTTATTTAATGTCGCTGGAAAATAATGATATTTTTTGACATTATAATGACGCTAATAGATGTACAAAAAACGGTTTGCTTGAATGTGACGAAAGGAGAGCATGGATATGGAAAGTGTAAGGGCGATCGACAGGGACGCGTGCGTAGGCGGGGGCCGGGATGCTAGCCGCAAGATGCGGGATGCTGGCGGCGGCAGCGGCGCGTATACAAAGGGCGGTACGCCGAAACCTTACATCGAACGCGCGGGGCGGCACATGAGCGTGGGGCGACAGGGTGAGTCTGCCGCCTCCTCCTACCTTGAGATTGCGGGTTATGAGATATTGCGTCGCAATTTCACATGCAGGCTCGGTGAGATCGACATAATCGCGCGGCCAAGGGGTGAGAATACGCTGTGTTTCATAGAGGTCAAATGTCGCAGGAGCGGCAATATGGGCAGGCCAGGCGAGTCTGTCGGCATCAGGAAACAGAGGCATTACAGGCAGGTTGCCACGATTTTCCTCATGAGGGAGTGGGATGGGCTCAGAGTGGACGCGAGTACGGAATACCGCTTCGATGTGGTCGAGGTCGTGTTGAATGCGGGCAAGCCGCGGATCAACCACATAAAGGGCGCGTTCATGTGATTGCTTCTGTCACCACAGCCACGCTCTGCGGTTTTGGGACGGAGCTTATACGT
Organism: Eubacteriales Family XIII. Incertae Sedis bacterium; assembly: GCA_031277015.1. Lineage (GTDB taxonomy): Bacteria > Bacillota > Clostridia > Peptostreptococcales > Anaerovoracaceae > JAIRPC01. The sequence continues at coordinate 3,604 of JAISLZ010000065.1, forward strand.
GTCGAAACGGATATCACGCAGGGGCTACCGCAGCTGTCCATCGTCGGTCTGCCCGATATGACGGTGCGGGAATCGAAGGACAGGGTAAGGTCCGCGCTCATGAGCGCAGGGCACGACTTTCCCCTTCGTCGTATCACGGTGAACCTGTCGCCCGCTGATACGAGGAAGGAGGGTAGCCACTTCGACCTGCCGATTGCAGTGGGCATACTCATTGCATCGGGAGCCATAGACCCGGAGCAGGCGGCGGGCAGTGCCTTCCTGGGCGAGCTTTCGCTTGACGGCATGATCAACCGGGCGGAGTACGGCGTCGCTCTCGCTCTAGGATTGAAGGAAAAGGGCGTGAAGGCCATGTTTATTCCAGAGGGAAATATAGACGAAATGAAGCATATAGATGATGTGAGCTTTTTTCCTGCGGGTGGGCTCGGGGAGATTATAGACCATCTTTCCGGGTTTAAAGCTATAGTGCCCACGGTGTTCCACGCGCCCGCCTGCGGATCCGGCTGTTTGGGCGTGAGCTACGGCGAGCCGGATTGGAGAGGGGATGGCGCTCAGGCGTCGTACGGTTTCGAGTGTGGGGATTTCGCGGAGGTGCGGGGACAGGAGAGGGCGAAAAGGGCGCTGCAGATATGTGCGGCCGGCCGCCACGATCTGGCAATGTACGGGCCGCCGGGCTCTGGCAAGAGCATGCTCGCGTCGCGTATGCCTTCGATCATGCCGCCGCTTACGCGCGAGGAAATACTTGAGGTCGCGAAGGTGTACAATATCGCGGGCAAGGACCCCTACGAGGGGCGCGCTGTCTGCGGCAGACCGTTCCGCGCGCCCCATCATTCCGTGACGGCCACGGCCCTCGTGGGTGGCGGATGCAGGCCGCGTCCCGGCGAGCTGTCGCTCGCCCACAGGGGCGTCCTGTTCCTCGACGAGCTGCCGGAATTTGATCGGCGCGCGCTGGAGATGCTGAGACAGCCCCTGGAGGACAGGTTCGTCGATCTGTCACGCGTGGGCTATCAGAGCCGCTACCCATGCGAGTTTATCCTCATAGCCGCGATGAACCCATGCCCATGTGGCTATTACGGCGATCCGATTCAGGAATGCAGGTGTACGGCGTACCAGCGGCGCAGGTACAACGCGCGCATATCCGGCCCCCTGCTTGATCGCATAGACCTACACGTCCATGTAGGTAGGGTAGAGTACTCGGAGTTGGAAGGCTGCGCTTCCGCCGGCAGTTCTTCCGCAGACCTGTACAAGGGTGTGGCGCGCGCCATCGCCGCGCAGGGCGCCAGGGGAAGCGCGTTCACCTACAACGGCGATCTTACCCCGGACGATACAGAGAAATACTGCGCGCTTGGCACGGAATCAGAACGCGTACTCAAAGCGGCCTACATAGCCTACGGGTTCAGCGCGCGTCAGGGGAAGAAGATGCTGCGTATAGCTCGGACGATAGCGGACATAGACGGCTCGGGCGATATACGGCCCGAGCACGTTACAGAGGCCATCAGCTACCGCAAGCCAAGCGACATACTGAATACGGGGGGACCGCAATGAACTGCCATCATACATTAAAGCTGGAAGACAAAGGATATCCTAACGCACTCAAATACATAGAAAAACCGCCTAGCACACTATATTATAGAGGGGATATATCCGTGCTTGCAGGGGCTTGCGTGGCTGTCGTAGGTTCACGCAAGGCGACGGACTACGGCAGATGGGCCGCGTACAACCTTGCGCACAGGCTCTCGGCGCACGGGGTCGTCGTCGTCAGCGGCATGGCGGAGGGCATAGACTCGTTCGCGCACAAAGGCGCGCTTGAAGGCCCCACCCCAACCATAGCCGTCATGGGGAATGGCCTCGATATATGCTTCCCCCGCATGAACGAAGCGCTTAGCCGGAGGATAGCCGATAATGGGCTGTTGCTGTCTGAGTACGAAGACGGTGTGCACGGCACACGTTTCACGTTCCCCGCGCGCAACCGCATCATCAGCGGGCTCTGCCGGGCGACCGTCGTCGTAGAGGCGGGCATTTCAAGTGGGTCGCTCATAACGGCCGAATGCGCCGCGGCCCAAGGCCGGATGGTATACGCCGTGCCCGGCAACATCAACCGCAAGCTCAGCGTGGGCTGCAACAAACTGATCAGGGACGGCGCGGCGCCCCTTGTATTTTTTGAGGACATATTGGATGATCTGGGCCTTAGGGGACGCGTCAAGGTGACTTGTGTGGACGGCACTGCGGACAGTGTGTCCGCAGATATGGGGGAGGACGAGGCCCTTGTTCTAGGCGCCGTATGCGAGCATGGCAACATGACCGTCGACGACGCGGCCGCGCTCACCGGGCTCGCCGTAACGGCTACGACATCGGTCGTGACCCTGCTCGAGATGAAGGGCCTCATACACTTCGACCACGGAAGGATCATACCCGCCAACGCATAGAGAACCCTAAAGCCCTACGAAAGCACGGTCCGCGAACATCAGGTCGACGAACTCCTCCTCCGTCTCCGCGCGGTCCCAGTCACGCTGGAGCTCGCAGATGAGCTGAGGTATCGTGATGAGCTGCGCGCCCGCCTGCTCGACCCTGCGCAGCGCGGTCTCGTGCGCGATCGTGGACGTGCCGCCGATCGCGTCGACTACGGGGTAGACCTCGTAGCCTTCCCTGAGCGCGTCCAGCGTAGGGAAGGTCAGGCACGCCTCCGTCCAGAGCGCGCACATGACGAGCTTCTTGCGCCCCGTCCGTTTGACCGCCTCGTAGAACTCCCTGTCCTCCCACGCGTTGATCGATGTGCGGTCGTAGGAGGGTACACCCGAGAGGGCCTGCCTGATCGGCGGCACTGTCTCCTGGTTGCGCGTCGTCGCGACGTTTACCGTCGAGAGTACGATGGGAAGGCCGTAGGCCTTCGCGGTGCGCGCCACGAGCACGGCGTTGTTCACGAGGTCGCTCGTGCCGATGGAGTCGACCGAATGTATCTGCGTAGGTTGGTAGTCGATGATGAGGACAGCCGCGTTCCGCGGCGTAAGGAGCCAGTCGCTTTCCGGATCCCTGATAGGTTTGATGCTTGTCATGGTGTTCCCTCCTGTTACGTGTTTCCGACAAGCAGTAGTATAGCACATATGGCCTATACTTCTGTTGCGGTCATTGTAATCATCTCTTAGATATGCCACCTCGCGGCTTCATCGCCGTTGTTATTATCGTGTCATTAAAATAGATATTAAACAATTTTGTAACACAATTATACAGGATGGCATGGACGACTCAAAGGATATGCTAAAATATACACATGGAATGGACCACTTTCATAATGATACTTGTGGTTGCGATAGTTGTATCCAACCTCATGGACAGCGCCTATCCTAAGTTCCCCCTGCCTCTGGCGCAGATAGGTTGCGGGGTACTCATCGCACTTACACCCTTCGATGCAAAAATAACCATCAACCCGGAACTTTTCATGGGATTGCTCGTCGCGCCGCTCCTATTCCGCGAATCTGAGGAGACAGACATCGCGGCGCTCTGGAAGGTACGCAAGACGGTGATCTTCCTCGCGTTCGGGCTCGTCTTCGTCACCGTCTTTGTCATCGGTTACTCCGTACATTCGCTCGGGCCTGCCATCCCCCTCGCGGCATGCTTCTGCCTCGGCGCCGCACTCGGCCCCACCGACGCGATAGCTGTTTCATCCGTCTCAAACCGCATCCAGATCGGCGATAGGATAATGAATCTCCTGAAGGGGGAGTTCCTCATCAACGACGCATCCGGCGTTATCGCCTTCAATTTTGCGGCGCTTGCCCTCGTCACCGGCTCGTTCTCCATGATAAACGCGGGTACAGAGTTCCTGCTGCTCTGCGCGGGGGGCTTAGGCATAGGTATGGCGGTGGCATCGGTCAAATCCTTTGCTCTCAGGTCTCTCAGGGGCGCTTCCATACGCAACGCTGCAGCCTTTATGCTCATCGAGATATTGACGCCATTTCTCTGCTTTTTCGTGGCGGAGGGCATAGGCGTCTCAGGCATAATCGCGGCGGTCACAGCGGGTAGCCGACAGATGTTCGCCGTCCGCAAGCTGGAGAGGTTTGAGGCCGAATTTGCCACCCTGAAAAAGTCCGTATGGGAGATGATCACTGTCGTGTTCAACTCCTTCATCTTCATACTGCTGGGCTTGTCGCTGCCGTCCATCATCAAGGCTGTCGTGTACGTGGAGGACTATTCCATAGGCTTTGCCATAGGAGTGGGGCTGTTTGCGACGGGTGTTATGTTTGCCGTGCGTTTCTTGGGCGTTGCGGTAGGCGCGCGAGGGCTGGGAGGGAAGGACCCAAAAGAGAAATTGCGCGATTGGGCCATACTGACATTGTCCGGCGTCAAAGGGACGGTCAGCCTCGCAACGGCGTTTTCGTTGCCGCTAGCCCTATATGGCGGTGAGGTGTTCGGACATCGCGACTTCCTACTGTTCGTGACGGCGTGCGCCATCATCGTCTCTCTCGTCATATCGACGATATTCCTGCCCATCATCGCAAAGCCAAAGCGTCCGAGGCGCACGGGCAACATGTATGCCAGGATCATACGCGATGTGGTGCGCGAGGTCGGAGCTTCCGGAGGCGAATACGCCGACGCGATCGTGATATACCTGAAACGGCGCGCTCGCCAGCTCGAATACGAGGGCCTCGGCGTGGAGCAGAGGAGGGAGGCCGATGAGATCAAACGCGAGTTTGCGGAGCGCGAGGTCAGGCTGCTGGAAAAGCAGAGAAAAGACGGGGAGATCACAGAAGCGGAGTACGAGGACTGCCGGATGATACTGCACATCATCACGGTCATGCAGGATGGCTCCCCTGCGAAGCAGTACTACAACCGGATGCGCTTCGCGTTTCGGCTCATAGGCCGTGCGAAAGGCGTAAAGCCGGGGGTTTGTGGTGGAGACGACACAGCCTTGAGTGCGCGCGTGCGGTCAATATTTTGGTCGAACACCGGTAGGATAGGCGCTCTGCTCGAGCGCAAATACAGTGGCGGCAAGGATGATATACTCGCACGGGTCATAGAGGGGCGCGTTGATGTCGCGGTCCTCGTGATGGAGCGGTACTACGGCAAGACTCTTAGAAGGAGGCTTGACGAAGACTATGACCGCGAGGTTAAGCGCTGCTTCGGTCTCGAAAGGCGCAAACTTGACGAGTATCTTAACGAAGGTCGCATCAGCGAGGATGAAGCCGACGAGATACGCGTGCAGATCAACACGCTAGAAATCTACGCCATACGCGACCTGCAGTCCGCCATCCTCACGGAGCGTGGCATCCACCTGGGCCCGAACAAACCTTGAACCGGGCAACTTCGAATTTCCCCTATCAGAGCATAAAATGTAGTAAAATGGGTATATATCATATGAAATAGTTCCGTAAGGAATAGTTGGGGGTTATGATGAAAAGCATATTTGAAAAGCATATCGTCGTTCGTGGAAAATCCAGCGGACGGCTTTGTTCGCGAAATCTAGCTATCGCGCTAGCGTTGCTTCTTGTTTTTACCACGGGGGGGGGGATTTTCCCAATCGGGCCAGATGCAGAAGCATACGCCGAAGGCAGCGGCTCCACGATAGACCTCGCGGCCACGGATCCGCCTGACAACGGCGATGGCTGGGACTACGACAAAATCAGCAAGATCTACACGATAGACGGCACCGCAGCCGTCACCGTGACGGGCACCACCGAGGCGCGGCGCGTCGTGGTGCAGCCGGAGGGCGACAGCCCGGCAGAGGTCACGCTCAGCGACGCCTCGATCACTGCGGTTACAGCAGCAGTTACTGGCCAAGGCGGAGATCCCGGTGAAAAAAAAGCAGACGCATTGGCCAAGGTAAAGCCAAAGGGCGCTTTTGAGGTCAAGGGCGGGAGGCTGGAGCTCACCCTTGCGGGCGAAAACGTGCTGAACAGCGGCTGGGGCTGCGCCGGGCTTCAGCTCAGCCAGGAGGCCAACCTGGTCATCACGGAGGACTCTAACGGGGGCTCTCTTGCGGCCACGGCTACCAACACACATGAGCCCAGGTATCTTTCTGGGGGTTCCACATTCTACATCCCATTCGGCTCGGCGGGTATCGGCGGCGGACGGGAAGGCGCGGCGGGCGACATCACGATAAACGGGGGCACCATCACGGCCGAGGGTGCGCGGTGCGGCTCAGGTATCGGCGGCGCAGAGGAAGGCGCGGCGGGCGACATCACGATAAACGGCGGCACG
>JAISLZ010000011.1 GCA_031277015.1 Eubacteriales Family XIII. Incertae Sedis bacterium
CCGGTCTCCTCGTTGTCGAAGTAGGTAAAGAAGCCTTCGTAGCGGATGGTCCTGCCAATGTAGTCGTTCGGGTTGAGATAGATGTCGTTCATCTGCCCGACGAACATCTTGTCGCCGACCACGAGAGGGCCTTCGTCCGATCTGTCCGGTCTGCTATGCGCCGCCTCCGCGCCGCCGCCTTCCGGATTTTCGCCATCCGATGCCGTGCCCTCCGCCACATCGCCACCTTCCGCTGTATCTACGGAAACTGTACCCGCGCCGTTGCGCTGAGTATCTTTGCCCTGGGCGCCGTCCACCTTGCCGGAAGCGCTGTCATCGCAGGACGACAGTAGCAGAGCGGCCGACGACAAGACAGCGAGACAGACTATCATCATTCTTTTTTTCATTTCATTCACCATTACAGACGTACCGCATTAATTTTATTTCACTTCTTTGACTACGACGAGCTTGCCGGCCTGCGCGATGGCGGCGAATACGAGGAAGGCGACGAGGTTGACGAGCACCACGCTCGCGCCAGCGGGTGTGTCGAACGCGAACGAGATGAGTATCCCCGCGAAGAAGCAGCACACGGAAAGGATGGCGGAGCATATGATGACCTGGCGGAAACTTTTCAGTACGCGCATGGCGGTCAGCGCGGGGAAGATGATGAGGCTCGAGATGAGCATCGCGCCCATGATGCGCATGCCGACGACAATGACGAGGGCGGTCATGAACGCGATGAGCATGTTGTAGAGCTTCGCGTTCGTGCCCGTCGCGCGCGCGAACCCTTCGTCGAAGGTGACGGAGAATATCTTGTTGTAGAAAAGCGCGAACAGGACAAGGATGACGGAAGCCAGGCTCACGCTGAGGTATACGTCGCTGTTCTTCATCGCGAGTATCGTGCCGAACAGGTAGTTGCATACGTCTGTGTTCATGCCGACCGTCATGGCAAGCACGACTACTCCGGCGGCCAGCGAACTGCTCGATATGAGCGCTATCGCCGCGTCGCCTTTGATCCGGCTGCTCTCGCTGATGCGCAGGAGCAGGAAGGCCGCGAGCAGGAGCAAGGGGATCGAGACCTGCAAGGGGGCGAGACCGAGCGATACGGCGATGGCGAGCGTGCCGAAGCCGACGTGCGAGAGGCCGTCGCCTATCATGGAGTATCTTTTCAGCACGAGGCTGACGCCGAGCAGGGCCGCGCAGAGCGAGACGAGTATGCCTACGACGAGCGCCTTGATGATGAAGTCAAATGACAGCATTTCACGTATCATGTCAAACATCGGATGTCCCTTCTCTCTTTGGATGGGCGTCTTTCGTGATATCCGCGTCTGCGCCATGCGGCGCGCCCGGCGGGATGTCCCGTGGCGCCACGCCGGAAAGGAATCCGCGGCCGGGTTCGGAGAGCAGATATCTGTCCGTGTTTCCGAAGAACAGCGCTTCTGTGTCCATATGGAGTATCCTGCCCGCCGCCCGGACAGCGCCCGCCACGTCGTGCGAGACCATGAGCACGGTCAGCCCGCCCTCGTTCAGTTCCCTGATGATGCGGTACATCTCGCTCTGCGCGAGTGGGTCAAGCCCGGTCACGGGTTCGTCCAGGACGAGCAGCTTCTCCGATGCGCAGAGGGCGCGGGCGAGCAGGACGCGCTGCCGCTGCCCGCCCGAAAGCTCCCGGTAAGCCCTGCGCCTCAGGCCGAGTGCGCCCAGCCTCTCGAGATTGGCCTCTGCCGCCATGGCATCGCTCTTCCCGAGGAAAGGGAGGAAACCCTTCTTGTTCAGCCTGCCGGTGAGCACAACTTCCATAACGCTTGCGGGAAAGTCGGACTGGACGGGGGCCTGTTGGGGGAGATAACCTATCTCGTTGTGGCCGATTCCTTTGAATGCGATACCGCCGCCCATCGGCTTGATGAGCCCGATGACCATCCTTATCAGCGTACTCTTGCCAGACCCGTTCTCGCCCACGACACAGATATAGTCTCCTTCATCCACGGTGAAAGAGACATCCTTCACCGCCCATACAGAGCTCTGTTCGTAGCGGTACGACAGCGAGTCGCATTCTATCAGTGTGGCCATATGCCTGTTCGTCCTTTCAGGCCCGAGCGCCGCGCGCCTTTCAACAATCTTTCACCGCCTTCAGTTCAGCCCTTTCTTGAGATTCTCGGCATTCACCCTCATCAGATCCACGTAGGTAACCCCGCTGTCGAAATCCTCCTTCGTGACATTCTCGCACGAGTTGAGCAACAGCGGCTCCGCGCCCGTCTGTTCCGCTATCGCGTCCGCGACGTTGCGGTTGCTGAGTTCCACGTGGTAGATATAAGGGAGCTTGCCCTCCTTGACGGTGTCTATGAGATAGGCTATGGTCTGCGCCCCTGCGTCGGCCTGGTCGCTGCATCCGGGAAAGGCGGCCGAATAGTCGAGACCGTAACGGTCCACGAAGTACCTGAACGGGAATTTGTCCGCGACGACGATCTTCTGCCTCTGCGCCCCCTTCACCGTTTCCTCTATCTCAGCGTCCACCTTCTCAAGCTCGGCTTTGTACTTCGCCGCGTTGGCCTCGTACTCCGACTTGTGCGCGGGATCCTTCTCAGCCATCGCGCCCGCTATGGCGTCCGTAAGCAAGAGCGCGTTTCCGGGCGAGACCCAGACGTGCTCATCATACTCCACTTCCTCTTCCCCATCTTCGGCGCCTTCTTCTTCCTCTTCCTCCTCTGGCTCCATGCCCTCCTTCAGCTCCTCCTCCACGCCTTCAACATAGTCCATGAGCCTCACGACCTTCATGTTCCGCGTGTCTATGCCCTCAAGGATGCGGTCAACCCATTCGTCGCTCTCGCCGCCTACATAGATGAACACGTCCGCGCCCGAGATCGTCTTCAAATCGCCCGGCGACGGGTCGTAGGAGTGGACGGACGCGCCCGGATCAATGAGCATGGAGACGTCGGCGTTCCCGCCGGAAATCGCCCTCGCAAAATCATATTCGGGGAAGATTGTGGCGACGACGTTCAGTTTGCCGTCGGAAGATCCCGTATCGGCAGCTTCTTCCGCGCCGCTTCCTGTATCGGCGGACTCAACTTCATTTGACGTTGGGGCGCTGCTGTTCTCAGCCCCATCCCCCTCGCCTCCGCTAGGTCCGCAGGCCACGAGAGCCAAGGCTAACATGCTTAGCGCACATAGCAGAGCGATGGTTTTTTTATTCATATATTTTTTCACTGGAAACCTCCATATTGCGGTTTGGTAAATTAATGCCGCCTGTAGCAAGGGAATAGCTTTGCAATTCCCTGTCCACGGGCAGGTAGCGGGCATCTGCCGACGGAGGTCACAAATTCAGTCTCACGTGGTCGTGAAAAAGTGACGTCTTGCGGGTAAAGCTTCGGGCGCCCGCCAGGGGCGGCTCACGCCGAGAGGCCGCGCCGTGACGCGATATGGCAGGTATGGCGACCGTAATGGATGCGAGCCCTATCCATTCGAGGATCAGGCCGCAGAAGGACAGCTGATCGCAGGTATGGCATCCGAGCCCGATGCAGTCGTGTTGCGCGTGCGTGACGATGAATACGCTCGACGCCAACGCGATAGCTAGCAGGATGACGAGCAATACCCGCGCGCGCTTACTTCTGTATCTATGGCTCAAATTCAATGTCATAGCTAGATTATACTACATGGCCATGAGCGGTTCAAACGAACCACATGTATCGTTCCCGTTTCGTTTAACCTTTTGTTTATCTTCTTCGTGTTTCATGCCAAACTCAAAATAGTCGGTGTATCTGCTGTTTTTATGACATCCACAGGAACACAATTCCTCAGCTTCAACCACGCTTCGTTGAAATCGATCAATTGGTGAGGTGGAATACCTTGTAACCCGCGCTTGGATCGTAGCCGGCAACCATGATGGCATTTCCGAGATCCAGATAGGTATCGTATGTCGCATTCAAGTTGCCGATGCCATACGTGACGCCGATCGATGGAGCGTGAATCCTGCCGTCGCCAGTGGTTTGATTTCCCTCTGGGAAATACAGATACCAAAACATGGGGGCGTTCAAGACCGTGTAGGTGACCGGGGTCTTGGGCGCAATGAGGCGCACCTCCCAATGACCGGAGTCCGTCATTTTGTCGGGATACACCTCCCCCATCAGCTCCGCCGCCCGTCTGAAGTACAGTAATGGATCGTTCATAGCCCCCGGGTTGTAGGACGAGAGCGTGGTAATCTGAAACTGCTTGTTTTTAATCTCCGGTTTTCTGAACCAATCGTCTCTGCCTTTGGACATGTAGGTGATGGCAGCAGAGGTCCCCGCCATCATTGTGCCGTCGGCGTAGGCCTCATCCAGTACGGCGCGTACCGCAACTGCCGCATCCTTCGCCTTCATCTCCCACTTTTTGTCCTGCGCCTTGGCGATGTAACCCGTAAGCGCGGGGATGGCGATGGCAGCAAGTATCGCGAGGATGACGAGGACGACAATGACCTCCACTAGAGTGAAGCCTACGCGGCGAGCGCCTACAAATATCTCTGAGTGTGAGTGCGAATGCTCGAGGAAGCGGCCAGAGGCTACATAGCCCCCCCCCCCGGAAAAATATGGAAAAACACTGCTCCCCGGGAATTGGAAGCGGAATGCACTTCAAGAGGAACGCTGCCCCGTTGCCTATACATCATTTGATACTTCTTAATCCCATTGCTATATGAATATTCCATCACG
>JAISLZ010000022.1 GCA_031277015.1 Eubacteriales Family XIII. Incertae Sedis bacterium
TCCGGCGGCGCGGCGCACATACATCTGACCAAAGCCAATTCGGTTTCATCATCCATCGATGTGCACGGATACACCTTAGACGACGCCATCATGGAGGTGGACAAGTATATCGACGACGCCATGCTCGCCGGTTACGGTGAGGTATCCGTCGTGCACGGGCGCGGCGAAGGCATCCTGCGCGCTGGCCTGCGCCGGATGCTCAGGCAGCACAAGCACGTGAAGAAGGTCAGGCCAGGCGGCCCCGGCGAGGGCGGCGACGGCGCGACCATCGTCACGCTGAGGTAGGAGCGGGAGGCGTAGCTCCCACGTGAATTTTATTTAATAAAAAGAAAGTAAGAGGTGGTATCGGCAGATGAGGTACGAAGGCAACATATTCAGGCCGCCGAGCGAGGCGTACTCGCTGATAGTCCAGGTGACGATAGGATGCGCGCACAACGACTGCACGTTCTGTTCGATGTTCAAGGACAAGGTGTTCCGTGTCAGGCCGGTGGGCGAGGTGATAGAGGATCTCGAGGGCGCGCGCCGCTCTTGCCGCAGTGTGCGCCGCATATTCCTAGCGGACGGCGATGCGCTGGCCCTGTCCACGGACAAGCTTCTCGCCATACTCGGCCGGATAGAGGAGCTCTTCCCCGAGGTAGAGCGCGTCGGCGTCTACGGCAGCCCGCAGGACGTCCTTCGCAAGTCTCCCGAAGAACTCGCCCGGCTGCTTGCGGCCGGCGTCGGCATTATCTACATAGGCGCCGAGTCCGGTTCGGACGCGGTGCTGAGGGACGTGAAGAAGGGCGCGACCGCCGCCGAAATCATAGAGGCCATCCGCAAGATCGAAGATGCGGGCATCGAAGCGTCCGTGACCTTTATCTCGGGCCTCGCGGGCGCGGCCGGCTGGGAGGACCACGCAGTCATGACCGGGCGCATGATTTCGGAATCTCAGCCGTCATACGTCGGCCTCCTCACGCTCATGCTCGACCCGTCCGCGCCCATCTATGCCGATGTGCAGTCCGGGCGCTTCAAACTGCTTTCACCCATGGAGGTGATAGACGAGACAGCACTGATGATCGAAAACACGGATATAGAACGCGACTGCGTGTTCCGCAGCAATCACGCGTCGAACTATTTTTCGCTGAAGGGAACCCTGCCGCGTGACAAGGAGCGTCTGCTCGCGGAACTCGGCGCCGCCAGAGGGGACGAGGGGCTCTTGAAGGACGAACGCTTCAGGCTCCTCTGAATTTGACAACGTGCGGCGGGTGGTATATTATTGTTTGCAGGATAAAAATAGCGCTCTTGATGATGAGTGCGCAAAGTGGCGGTAGATGATAGGTGTCAGGTTCTGAGCAGGATTAACACGGATTCAATATACAGACCCACAACTTCGGGGGGAAGCTGTCCCCTTGAAGCATATCCATCTGTCAATTCCTTCCAGGGGGGGGGCTTGGTAATTTAGCTTCGGCCATCAGGGCCAAGTTCTCCATTATATTCAATACTGATACCTATGCGGAGCGGACTGACTGCCCCGCGTTTTTGTGTATCTACAAGTACTGTATAAAAGCAAAGCCGCAGGCGCATTCCGGGATTCCCTCGGGATTGCCGATGCTCCTCACCGTCGCTTCGCTCCTCGTATGGGGCTCTGCCCCCTCTCGACGGGCTACGGCTGCATTCGCCTTGCTCATTGGCCTTCGCCCTGTCACCCCCGGAGAGGTGATCCGCGACTCGCTTACGCTCGTCACTCAATGTGGGGAGGAATCCTCCCCTACACCCCTCCTCGGCTCGTCGCAATGCAGCCCTCGGGGACCCGCCACGCGCCCGCTGAATATCCAGTCATCGGTCGTTGTCCGTGACACAAAAAGGTCCGCCCCCGCTGTGCATGCTGTGCACGCACGCGGCAAAATGAGTTATCGGCCGGTGTCCGCAGGGATACCTCGCGATATAGATAGCAATAGTCAATTGGAAGGGAAGGAGAAGACAATGAACATGGTACTCAAGAAACGGCTGGAAAACAGGGGAGGGCGCAAGGGATTCACGCTCGTGGAGGTGATCGTCGTCCTCGTCATCCTCGCGATCCTCGCCGCCATCGCCATCCCCGCGCTGACGGGCTATATCGACAAGGCCGAGGACAAGAAGTATATCGCGATGGCAAGGGATTGCTTCGTCGCAGGCCGTGCGGTGCTGGATGATGCCTATGGCGCCGGAGAGTTGACGCCCGCAGGCATCAGCTACGTAGAAAACGGCTCAACAATTGCTACTAGTAATATGAAGTTTTGGGCCGTGCAAGCAGTGTTGCCGGATGCCCTCAAAAGGGTGGACTCGTTGCTGGGACGGGAACATCCTACGAAATCCAGCCAACCCGGATATTGGGGGCTGAATTATATAGGCGCCGCGGGATCCGAGCTATGGGCCGCCGACGGATTTTTTTGCTTTATATCTCCTGACGGTCAAGGGACAGGTAAAGTAAGCACTTATGTCTCGTATAAAATAAAGCGAATGGACGTAAGCAAAATCACCGCATCAAAGAACCCTCTTACCCTTTTGAAGGAAGAAGGGGAGTACGATCCGAAAGCCGGATATGCACTCTATTACTACAAACGAGGCACAGGCCTCATCAGGTAGACCGCACCCTGGATCGCCCTTCGCGGCTCATTTCGATAGCTCGATGAGCTGAAGCCACGGCCGCAGCCGAACCGTGGTATAATCGTGTATGTGTGGGGCAGCAAAACCCCATACATACAGTTTTGTTTATTTCGGGCGGATATTGCCCGGGCAAGGCATGGATCGAAGGGCAGGGAAGATTGCGGGATTACAGAAGAGAGATAGCGGCTTGGATAGCCGGGATAGATGAGATCGCGGGCGCGGGGCTTGCGGAAGGGGACGTGTACGCCCTCATAGAGACGCCGCCGGACGAGTCCAAGGGGGACTATGCGTTTCCGTGTTTCAGGCTAGCGAAGGCGTTCCGGAAGGCGCCGCAGGAGATAGCGAAGGGGCTCGCAAATAGCCTCTCCGGGTGGGACGTGGCCAGGGCCGCAAACGAGGGCGCATACGTCAACTTCTTCATCTCGCGGGAGACGCTTGCGGCAGACGTCATAGGCGCGGTATGCGCGGCGCCGGACGCCTACGGCAGCTCTGAGGCGGGCGCGGGTCTCAAGGTCGTCGTGGAGTTTTCCTCTCCGAACATCGCGAAGCCATTCCATATCGGGCACATCCGCAGCACGGTTATCGGCTCGTCCATCGAAAAGATATACAGGTTCCTCGGCTACGACACCGTGAGGGTCAACCATCTGGGCGACTACGGGACGCAGTTCGGCAAGATGATCGTGGCATACAGGCGTTGGGGCAAAAGGGAGGACGTGGAGGCAGAGCCGATTGCAACGCTGCTTTCATATTATACAAAATTCCACGACGAGGCCGAGAAGGATCCGTCGCTC
>JAISLZ010000026.1 GCA_031277015.1 Eubacteriales Family XIII. Incertae Sedis bacterium
AGCCTGCCCGCGCCGATCATGTCACCGATGCTGATGATGCCTACCGTGGTGTGCATATAGCGCTGCGGGATGGCGATGCCCCCGGTGAGCACGCCGTTGTTCGCGTAGGTCATCACGGCCGCATCCGTGCCGCCGTCGATCATCAGCGAGTATTGATATTGGAGGCCGATGGCTTTTGCGGCGTCCTCGAGGGCGCGCACCACCTTCTTGGGCACGGTGTTGCCGGTGCAGTCGCTTGGCGACCAGTCGTACAGCTCGATGCCGGGGCCGTCGCCCAGGTACATCCTGCTCGTCTTCTCATCCGGCTTGCCGTCGAGCGTAGCGAAGCCCACGTCGAGGCAGAGGGCGTACTGCGGGTCGACGCTGCGGATGAGCACGTCCGCGCCCTTCAGCCCCACCTCCTCCTGCACGGTGCCGCAGGCGTATACAGTGGCCTCGGTGGCGACGCCCGAAAGCTCCTCCATCGCCAAGATCATGGCCGCGCAGCCCGAACGGTTGTCGACGGCCTTGCCGCTGAACAGGTCCGTCCCTATCATGCGGCTCTCTTTCTCGATGACAGCGAAGTCTCCGGAACGTATGCCCTTGGCGGCCGCTTCCTCCGGCGTACTTACTCCTACGTCCACGGAGATATCCTTGAATGCAAACGGCCTGGGCGCGTCTCCGTGCGTCTGGTGTATTGGCTTGCCCGCGCCGATGACGCCGTTCACGGGGCCGTCCCCTGTCAGGATGGTGAGGTACTGGTTGACGAGGATATTCGGGTCGTGAAATCCGACCGGAACGACAGTAACATAGCCGTTTTTCGTGATATCGAGGACCATGAATCCTATTTCGTCCATGTGGGCGGCGAGCATTATCTTCAGGTCGGGATTCTTCCCTTTTTTCACGAACACGGCGTTCCCGAGCATGTCCCTGTAATGTTCGTCAGTGATGGGGACGAGGTGCTTCTCCATGATGTCCGCTACGGCGCCTTCATCGCCCGATACGCCGTTCGCGTCATTCAGTTCCTTTAGCAGGGCTACCGCCTTTGTCTTGTCTGCCGTCATTTGTCCGTTCCTTTCCTAGGGAAACACCGATTAATACCTTGCTCTCGTCAGCACCGCTCCGCTCGTTTCCCCGGCAGCTATAACCATTATATACTATATGTTATATATGTGACAAGCCGTGAAATGCCCCGGCGAGATTTCGGCCATTTCCGGCTCCTCCGTATCGCACAGCCCTTCTATGGCGTCGGGACAGCGCGTGCAGAACCGGCATCCCGCGGGGATGTTCACCGCATCCGGCACTTCCCCTTTGAGCAGCGTCTTCTTCCTGTCCTTGCCGAGCTCTATCTCAGGTTTTGCAGCTATAAGCGATCTCGTGTAGGGGTGTTTCGGGTCCGCAAACAGCGCGTCCGCATCCGCAATCTCCATGATCCGACCGAGGTAGAGGACCATGGCTCTGTCGCACAGGTACTCCGTCACGGTCAGGTCGTGGGAGATGAACATCATAGTGAGGCCCAGGCTTGCCTTGAGCCCGGAAAAAAGGTCGAGTATCTGCGCCTGCACCGAAACATCGAGGGCGGACAGCGCTTCGTCCGCGACGAGGAATCGCGGCGAGGGGATCAGCGCGCGCACGAGCGCCAGTCGCTGCAGCTGGCCTCCCGACAGTTCGCCGCTTCGGTGGGATGTGATGTCGCGGCCTATGCCCATAAGCTGCGACAGTTCGTCTATCCGTTTCCCGGCCTCATCGCCATCCATGCCGTAGAAACGCGCCACGTTTGAAAGGATGCGGCCTACCTGCATCTTGGGATTGAACGATGAGCGTGGGTTCTGGAAGACAATCTGCAGCTCGCATCTGAGTTTTTTGATGTCCGGACCCGTGAGCCCTACGATATTCTTGCCATCGTATACGATCTCGCCTCCCGTGGGCGTGAGCAGGTTCAGCATGCATCTGGCGATCGTGGATTTGCCGCTTCCGCTCTCGCCCACGACGCCGAGGCATTCCCCTGCGCGTATGTCGAAGGTGAGCCTGTCGACGGCCTTGAGGACGACTTTTCGACGGCCTTCGGGGGTTTTCATCCTCCCAAGGGGGAATTGCACGCTCAGGTTTTTTACCTCGAACATGGCGCTCACGCCGGACCTCCTTCGCCTCTCCCGCTTATGTCTTTGAAACAGGCAAAGGTATGACCCTCTGCGGCCTCCCTCGTCTGCGGGGCCGTTTCCCTGCATGTCTCGTCTGAAAATCTACAACGCGGCTCGTATGGGCAGCCTTCTATCATGAGCCGCAGGTCGGGCGGCATGCCCGGAATATATGAGAGGCTGCGCTTGCCTGTGCGCGGGATGGAGTCGATCAGGTCCTTCGTATACGGGTGCCTTGGATCCGCAAATACGTCGCTCGTGCTCCCCGTCTCCACTATGCGCCCTGCGTACATGACCGATACCTTCTTGCACATCTGCGCGATGATCCCAAAGTCATGGGTGATGAGCAGGACGGACAGGCCGTATTTCTTCTGGAGGTCCTCTATGAGGTCGAGTATCTGGGCCTGCACCGTGACGTCGAGGGCGGTGGTGGGTTCGTCGGCTATGAGAAGTTTTGACCCTGCCGAAAGCGCCATGGCTATCATGACGCGCTGCATCTGACCGCCTGACAGTTCAAAGGGGTAGGCCCGGCTGCGCTCCTTAGCGGGGTTGATGCCAACATCCGAAAGCATATCGAGCGTCTTCGCCACTGCTTCTCCGCGCGTCATGCCGCGCAGGATGTAGACTTCTTCTATCTGTTTCCCTACCCGCTGCAGGGGGTCTAGCGCGGACATCGGGTCCTGAAATATCATGGACACCTCCCTGCCCCTGACGCCGCGCATCTTTTTTTCGGGTATGGACAGCAGGTCCTCGCCTTCGAGGATGATCCTGCCGCCATAGACGAGTATGTCCTCGTTGTTCAGCCTCATGATCGACTTAGCCGTGATGCTCTTGCCTGAGCCGCTCTCGCCGACCAACCCCATTATTTCGCCGGGGTAGATGTCTATGTCCGCGCCCCTGACAGCGTGTGCAACGCCGCGGGCGGTCATGATGCTGACCTTCAGACTGTCCACGGAAATGATCGGGACGCGATCTCCAGCAGCAGCGCCTGTGCGAATGCCGAGCACGTACTTAGGCTTTCCGTCTCCCGTGCCGAGCCTTTCCTCCTTGTCGAGCAGTCGCCTGAGCCGTGAGAGCGGAGGCAGCTTCCTCTGCGAAGGGTCGAACCACGCGTTCACCCCGTCGCCGAATATGTTCACCGCCACCACGGTGATGATTATCATGAGGCCGGGCGCGAGCGACGCCGCGGGCGCCTGCATGATGATGATCCTGCCTTCCTCCAGCATGGCGCCCCAGTCGGCGGTGGGCGGCTGCACGCCGAGCCCGAGGAAACTCATAGCGGACAGGTCTAGCACGGCGTAGCCGATGTCAAGCATCATCTGCACGACCAGTGTCGATATGATGTTCGGCAGTATCTCAAACGCCAATATGTAAGGGGACGAATAGCCTATGGAACGCGCCGCCTCCACGTACAGTTTGTTTTTCTCCACGAGAGCGAGGGACCTGGCGAGCCGGGCGAGCATCGGGACGTAAAGGATCCCAAGGGCGATGACGACGTTCGATATTCCGCGTCCGAAAGCTGCGACGAGAACAAAGGCAAGCAAAAGGGAGGGGAAGGACATGAGGACGTCTGTGACCCTCATGAATATCCTGTCGAAAAACCTGCCGAAATACCCCGCCATCATACCGAACGGTATGCCAATAAGCGCGGAGATACCGACCACGCAGAATGCAGAAAGCATGGTGGTGCGCGAACCTACGAACAGGCGCGACAGCAGGTCACGCCCGGATTTGTCGGTGCCCAGAGGGAATTCGGCCGATGGCGGCTCAAGTATGTGGAAGGCGTCGATTTTGTTCGGGTCGTGCGGCGCGAGCTCTCCCGCAAAGACGGCGATGATGAGTATGCCGAGCATCACGGCCAGCGACACTGTGACCGGGACGGTGAAAAAACTCCTCAGTTTCTCTTTTAGCGAATCGTTCATTTTATTTCAATCTTATCCTCG
The DNA here is from genome assembly GCA_031277015.1 of Eubacteriales Family XIII. Incertae Sedis bacterium. Taxonomy (GTDB): domain Bacteria; phylum Bacillota; class Clostridia; order Peptostreptococcales; family Anaerovoracaceae; genus JAIRPC01. Next base: position 4,061 of record JAISLZ010000026.1, read on the forward strand.
GGTCTATCACTCCGTACAGGATGTCGAGCACGGTGGAGATCGTCATGAAGATGAATACCATCAGCATAGTGATCCCCTGTATGAGCGGGTAGTCCGAGGCCTTCACCGATTCGACCAGCAGCGTGCCTATGCCGCTTAGGGAGAATACCGACTCGACGAGGACAGAGCCGACGAGGAGGATACCCACCTCTATGCCGAGCACGGTGATGACGGGTATGACGGCGTTCCTGACGCAGTGATTCATGATGATAGCTGCGGGGGACATGCCCTTCGACCGTGCCACCATATAATAGTCGGAGTGGATCTGCTCGACCATGCCGGATTTCATGACGCGGGAAAGGAGGGCGATTACGGCGAATGAGAGCGCCAGCGCCGGCAGGGATATCCTCGACAGGAATTCACCCGGGCTTTGCGCGCTCCCCGTGAAAGCGAAGGTCGGGTCATGGACCGACAGGTACCAGATCATGATGATGGACGTGAGGAACGGCGGGCACGCCACGAGGATGAGCTGTATGACGGACAGCAGGTTGTCCTGCCACCTATGCTGCTTGGCCGCCATGAGTATGCCCGCAGGGATGGACACCAGCAACGATATCAGCATTGCCAGGCCCACGATGCCGAGGGTGACCGGCATACGCGACGCGATGAGCCCCGAGACCTCCTGCCTGTATTTGAAGCTCATGCCGAAATCGCCGCGCACCAGGCCCGACATCCATGCGCTGTACTGCTCCGGCATGCTTTTGTCGAGATAGAACTCGTGGCGGATGTTGGCTATGGTTTCATCCGACGACTGCTTGCCGCCGAGGATGACGGCCACGGGATCCGTAGGGCTCATCCTGACCAGGACAAAAATAACGACGCTCGCCACAGCGAGCACGATGACATATTGGAGTATTCTGTTCAGCGTATACGAAAGCAATTTGACAAAGCGCCTTTCCGTATGTCTGTCAATTGTCAGAATATTATAACATAATAACAGGCGCTTGTGCGTGCTTACGGGAAATGGTTTGCGTGGAAGGGTTCAGCGATTACGCATGGGCCGTAGCAGAAATTCTGCGCAACCGTCCCGGTATGCGGTGGGCGCCTCATAGCCAAAACCATGCGCTATACGCCACATATACAGAACGCGGCATATAAGGGTATACTGCGGACGCTTCCCGAAATCCCGAAATTTTTGGATGATATCCTGACAGAAAATTCGGGATTGAACAATTTCTGAAACCTCGAAAGGCTTTTTGATCTAGTATTATCGTCCGCCTTGACCTCAATGGGGACTACGCACCCTTCGCGGTTCTGAATGATGAAATCAATCTTTAACCGCCATTCGTAAGGCGATAGACCTCATATCCGGCATCCGGATCGTAGCGCCCATATTCATTAAGGTAATTTAACATGTCGTTATAGGTGCTTTCGTCGGCGTGGCCTAGTTTGTACGTGACGCAAATCACTTCCGGGCCATATATTCCCTCAGGATAATACAAATACACAAACCCGTCGGCAGTGAATGCGTTAGCATCGGAATCCCTTGCGGCTACGGCCCAGCTTTCCCAAGAAGGATCGCTTCCTCCTCTCGATGGTTCATTCACGTCGTATGGCTCCCCTATCAACGCTGACGCCCGCCTGAAATACCCATAATAATCATTTATAAGATACTTGCTCATAAAATTTATGAAGAATATTTTCGCATCGTCGCTGGCGCCTTGATCGCCGTAAATCATCCAGGTATCTCCATCCATCTCTCCAGCGGCATAGGCCTCGGTCAGCAACGTGCGCAAGGCAACCATATCATTGCGTGCCTGCGCGATATACTGCTTGTCCCGCGCTTTGTCGATGTAGCCCGTCAGCGCGGGGACGGCGATGGCGGCCAGTATGGCGAGTATGACGAGGGTGACAATGACCTCAACAAGAGTGAACGCCCTGCGCGCCCTGGGTCTGCCTGGCCCTTTCCCGTGTGCCCCGAAGCTGCCTGGCCCTGCACTACGGGCCGTTTTTCGCGTAATCATGCCTATGGATTGCCCTCCTTATAATCTAACTTTGATAAACAAAGCTTATTATTGGGAAAGCAAGCAATCAATACGCCTTAATTTCACGCGCAATACAGCGCGCTAAATATAGGCGGAAAATACACTATGGGGGGAAATGTGAAAGTACCGTGGTGGGTGGGCGGCGGCGCGTGTTACCGCCAGGGGTCGCAGCTGACGATGGATTCGACGACTTCGAGGCTAGAGCCGAATTTGCCGCGCAGGAAGGACGCCATGACGGGCGTGAATATCTTTTCCGTGCCCCAGTGGCCGCCGTCGATGAGGCAGAGGCCCTTCTCCCTCGCCCACTGCGCTTCGTGGTGCTTGACGTCGGACGTGATGTAGAGGCCTACGCCCTCCCCTATCGCATCCGGGACGAAATCGCCGCCCGCGCCGCCGCACAGGGCGACGGAGCGTATCTCCGCGTCCGGGTCGCCTACCGTCCGCAGCCTGCCTTCCATACCGAATACAGTCTCCGCTTCTGCACAGAAATCCGCAAACGTGCGCAGCCTGCCCGGCGCCATGCCCTTGCGGCCCATCGAATGGCGCCACTTTCCGCCTTCGCCGCCTGCATCGCCGCTGCCAGGCGCGGGGAAACCCGTGATCCCGGTCAGCCCGAAAGCGCGGGCGAGCGCATCGTTCATGCCGCCGGCCGCAGTGTCGAAGTTCGTATGCGCGGCGTAGACGGAGATGCCCGCACGGATAAGCGAAGCGGCATACGCGCCGGCGGCGCCTATCGCGGACGGGGACGCGTCTATGGACGCGAACTTCCCGAAGAACAGAGGGTGGTGCTCCACGATTACATCAGCCCCAAGTTCATCGGCCTCGCGCACCACGTCAGAGGTGATCTCAAGCGCAACGAGCGCGCGGGCTGCATCCCCGTCAGGGCCGAGAAGGTCGATCTGCCATCCGCAGTTGTCCCACTCCTCCTGAAGGCCGGGAGGGAAAGCGCCCTCTATGGCTTCTATGAGTTCTTTATTCTTTATCATTGCCCGTCCTCATCACTATTATGTCGCACCGGCGGCCGCGCTCCATAGCAGAGCTCTCATGCGTTATCTCGTATCGCCGGGAAGAAAGCCACCCGCGCAGCACGTCAGCCTTCGTGCGCGGCTGGAGTATGTATTTCGCGAAGCTCGCGGTCTTGGCCAGGTCCGCGGCCAGGATGCCGATGATCGTCTCGCCGCCCATGCCGGCTATGACGACCGCGCTGGCCTCGCCCGGCGCCAGAGGCGCAAGCCCGTCACCGAGCCGGAAGTCCGTGAAGCCGTGCCTCTCCGCATTGCCCCGCGCTGCCGCGAGGGGGCCCTCCGCGATGTCAGTCATTATCACGCGGCGCGCGGCGCCTTCGCGCGCGAGCCATGCCGCAAGGTAGCCGTGGTCGGCTCCTATATCGGCAACGCTCTCTCCGGCGTCTATATACGACGCGATCTTCCTTATCCTGTCCGTATACTTAGCCATAGAATATTTTGCCCGCTAGATATAATCTTCCAATTTCTTCCGTCTGCTCGGATGGCGCAGCTTGCGCAGGGCTTTGGCCTCTATCTGCCGGATGCGCTCGCGCGTGACGTCGAACTCCTTGCCCACCTCCTCGAGGGTGCGCAGCCTGCCGTCCCTCAGGCCGAAGCGCATGATGAGCACGTTGCGCTCGCGGTCGGTCAGGGTGTACAGTATGTCGTTGAGCTGTTCCTTCAGCAGCAGGAAGGCCGCCGCGTCCTCGGGTTTCAGCACGTCGTCGTCCGGGATGAAGTCGCCGAGGTGGCTGTCCTCCTCCTCCCCTATCGGCGTTTCAAGCGACACCGGTTCCTGCGCTATCTTCAGCACCTCCCGCACCTTTTCCTCCGATATTTCCATCTCCCGTCCTATCTCGGCGGGAGTCGGCTCGCGGCCGTATTCCTGGAGGAGTTGCCTCGAGACGCGTATGAGTTTGTTGATGGTCTCCACCATGTGAACCGGTATGCGTATCGTGCGCGCCTGATCGGCGATGGAGCGGGTGATAGCCTGGCGAATCCACCATGTGGCGTAGGTCGAAAACTTGAATCCCTTTTCCCATTGGAATTTGTCGACGGCCTTGATGAGCCCGAAGTTGCCCTCCTGTATGAGATCGAGAAAGAGCATCCCGCGGCCTACGTACCTCTTGGCGATGCTGACGACGAGGCGCAGATTGGCCTCGCAGAGCTTGCACTTGGCCTCCTCATCCCCTTGCTCCATGCGCTTGGCAAGATCCACTTCCTCATCCGCGGTCAAAAGAGGTACCGTGCCGATCTCCTTTAGGTACATGCGCACGGGATCGTCGACAGTGATCGTCTTTGGAAGCGTAGCTTCAAGGTTGACCTCACCCTTGGGAGTGACGGCGCCTGGGTCTATTTCATCATCTTCCTCCTCGGATTCCAGAATGCGCAGTTCGAGTTCGTCCGGTTCATCCTCGTTCTCCGATACGATGTCCACTCCCGCGTCGGACAGGCGAAAATAGAACACCTCAATCTGGTTCTTGTCAAGATCCATTCCGGACAGCTCATTGAAAATCTCTTTGTACGTGACCGTACCCTTATGTTTCGCCCGTTCTATCAGTTCTTCCATCGCTTCCACCGCCTTGGCTTCATGTTCGTCAAACGCTACCATTAGTCTTTAACCTTTTATCCTTTCTCTTATAGCCAATAAATTTTCATTGATCTTATCTATCTCCAAAGTGAGTTGGCTTGCCGATTCCCTGTCATAGTCATCCTTTGCGAGCAGTTCCGCGAGAGTTCGGTTCACGCGTGACCTTCTGTCTTTCAGCTCCGCTTCATCAAGCTGAGCCAGATAGTTCCCGAGCTCCATCGCAGGGTCATCACCGATAGTGCTCTCCACCTCCGATATGATGCCGCGCAGAGCCACAGCCTCCTCTACTTCAAGCAAAGCTGTGATGTCCTGCGGCCCGGGCACGCCATCTACCGACTCCTCTATTATCCGTGTGACCGCAAGAAAGAGACGCGCCAGCTCCGGTGATGTGAATTGTTGCTCCCGGCCTCTCAGATCGACGAGGAACTCAGGGGTGTGTACGAGAAGCCCTATCAGGCGCCTCTGTATCTTGACCGCCGCATCGCCCCACGCCGAATTGCCTGGCTCATCCGAACCGCCCAACGTTTCCGCACCGTTCACATATATATGAGGATTGAAACCCGTATTATCAGTAAGGGCGCCACGCGCTTTGGCCTCCTCCTCTATCGCATACGCGGATATACCCGTCACTCGCTCGAGCCATTTCACATAGTAATCGCGCTCCACAGGGCTCATACCGCCGGCAAGGACATCCGCAGCCTCTTTCAGAAACGCGACTGTACCCTCTTTTTCTCCCAGATCGTATCCCTCAAGAATGCGGGTGAGCCTGTATTCCAGGTATGGAACGGCTGATTCCACCTGCTTCAGGAAGGCTTCCCTGCCCTTCGCTCTGATGAACTCGTCCGGATCCTTGCCTGCAGGTAGAGACATCACCTTTACTTCCAGTCCGGCCAAGCGGAGTATCTCTCCCGCCTTGACTGCCGCATCCCTGCCGGATTCATCCATATCATACGCGAGCACGACATGGTCTGCGAATCTTGTCAACAGGCGTGCCTGTTGCTCCGTAAGCGCCGTCCCCAGAGACGCCGTGACGTTCGGAACGCCGTGCTGCCATACCGACACAACATCTATCTGCCCCTCGACGAGTATAGCGGTACGCCCCGCTGCCGAAATGGCGTCCTTTGTCCGGTTGAGCGCGTACAGGTGGTCCTTCTTGTGGAATATATCCGACTCAGATGAGTTGATATATTTTGCGATTTGCTTCTCCTTCTCGCGCGGATCGATAGTCCTCGCGCTAAAACCTATCACCTTGCCCGTGACATTCATGATGGGAAACATGACACGGCTGTAGTATCTGTCCCTGTATTCCCTGCCCTCCTTCACGATGAGCGTCATCTCCGCGGGCTTTTCCAGTGGTATACCCTTGCTTACCAGCCGCCTGCACAGACCATCACGGCTTCCGCCCGCGTACCCGAGACCAAAAGAGGTCATCGTCTCCTTTGAGATGCCACGCTCCGCTAGATAGAGGTAACCCGGATTGTCCGGCTCTCGCAACGCCTGATGATAATACAACGCCGCCTCGCGGTTGATAGCGTAATACTCCTTTTTGCGTGATTCCGACTCGTATCTGCCGCCGGGCGCCCAATCTATATGCAGCTCCTCGGCAAGTCGCGTCGCTGCCTCGACGAAATTCAGGTTGTGGTATTTCATATAAAAGCTGATAACATCCCCTGAAGCCCCGCATCCGTAGCAATGATAGTGCTGTGAATCATCGTAAACCTTGAACGACGGAGTCTTTTCTACGTGGAACGGGCACAGACCTTCCCAAAGCACACCGCGCTTACGCAACTTGACGACGCGCCCGATATAATCCACGATATCGGCTCTATCCTTGATTTCTTCGGCTATATTCGAGACCTTAGGCAAATCGACTCCCCGATATTATCTTCGCAATTCTTCATACTTACATCCCTCATATCTCTATACAATATACATATACGCGGGTCAGCAGGGTTATCCTTTTTTTCATGCCGGGTATCAGATGAAAGTTGTGTGAAGATATGGCCGCAGGCGCGCTAGCGCCTCCGCCTGCCTGGTATGAATATCCTCTCGTATGTCGTGGCCGCGTAATGATCCGTCATACCTGCGATCTGATCCTTTACCATCTCCTCAGTTCCGTAATCCGGTATCATATTGCGGTATTCGGGAGTGATGTCCTCAGGATGCTCAAGAAAATGATCGTACAGGGAGCATATGATATGCCTGATCTCCATGAGTTCCTCTTTTTTCTTGACAGCCGGATTGAGATAGACATGCTCAAACATATATGTGCGAAGGCAGTCCATAGCCTGCCATTTCTCCTCAGACATGGAGATATCCGGACGTTCGTCACTGGATACGATCATATCAGTGACAAGGGTATCTATGCGACCGCGTGTACTGTCACCAAGCACGCGCACGCAATCTGAGGGCAAATCCTCCTCACTTATGATGCCTGCCCTTATCGCGTCGTCTATATCGTGGTTGATATAAGCGATGCGATCACTGACTCTGACGATACGCCCCTCCAGCGTATATGGCATGTGGTCGCCCGTGTGCCCGAGTATGCCGTCCCGCACCTCGGCCGTAAGGTTCATACCCCGCTCACCACCGCGACTTTCGAGAACATCTACCACGCGAAGGCTCTGCTCGTTGTGCTTGAATCCCTCCTTATGACGCTCGTCAAGAAAATGTTCGCCGTTATGGCCGAAGGGGGTGTGCCCGAGGTCGTGGCCGAGGGCTATCGCCTCCGTTAGATCCTCGTTCAGCATGAGGCCGCGCGCGATGCTGCGCGAAATCTGCGACACCTCAAACGTGTGCGTGAGCCTCTTGCGATAATGGTCGCCTTCGGGTGCGATGAATACCTGGGTCTTGTCCCAGAGGCGGCGCAGGGCCTTCGAATGTATGATGCGGTCGCGGTCGCGCTGAAAATCCGTGCGGTAAGAGCAAGGAGTCTCCGGCCTGGCCCTGCCGCGCGACTCGGCGGCTTTGGCCGCGAAAGGCGAGAGTATCGTATACTCGCGCCGCTCGGAATCAACCCTCGTCAACATGCCGCACGCCCCGTCATTTCACACCCGTGTGCCCAAAGCCGCCGGGGCCGCGCGCCGTCTCTCCGAGACAGGCCGCCACCTCCCACTCAACACGTTCATACTTCGCCACGATCATCTGCGCGATACGGTCGCCGTCGCTGACCGTATAGTCCTCCGCGCCGAGATTCACTATCGGCACAAGCAGTTCTCCCCGGTAGTCCGGGTCTATGGTACCCACACCGTTCACACAGGCTATGCCGCTCTTGACGGACAGACCGCTGCGCGAACGCACCTGGGCCTCGTAGCCCGGCGGCAGCTCTATGAATATCCCCGTCGGCACGAGCGCGCGTTCCATAGGCGCGAGCGTCAGAGGTTCGTCGATACGCGCACGTATATCCATACCCGCCGATCCATCGGTCTGATGACGGGGAAGCTCAGCGCCTCTTTCTGTCTTTATTTTTACAATTACATTATTTTTATCCATTCACCGCAATTCGATGTTTTCCATGCGGTACGCTTATAGCCCCACCGCTTCCGCAGCGAGTTCGTGCTTGCCTATGATGACGGCGCTGTACCTGGCGATGTCCGCGCATTCTTTTGCGAGCCTCGAAATATCGTCCGGAGTCACCGCGTCAATACCGGCTATAATCTCGTCTGGCTCGAATACCTTCCCGAGCAATAGCTCATTCTTACCCGCGGCGAACATGCGCGTCTGCACATTTTCCCGCCCGAATACGTACACTCCCTTGCTCTGTTCCTTCACTTTAGCGAGCTCGTCGGGGTCAACGCCGCCATAAGAGAGCCTTTCTGTCTCCTCACGTATCGCCTCAACCGTAACCCGTTCATTACCTTCGCCTACCCCCGCGTATATGATGAATACGCCGTCATCCACGTAGGAATTGCTCATGGAATACACTGAGTACGCGAGCCCCTTTTCTTCCCTGATACTCTGAAAGAGCCTGGAACTCATACTTCCGCCGAGTATGCTGTTGAACAGAATAAACGCATAATAATCATCCGAAGCAAAGTTAACTCCGCGTCTGCCGAGGAAGATATGGCTTTGCTCTATATCTTTGGCACGCGACAAGAAAGTCGGAGAATGCGCGGCATCCGCAACAGACCGAGGCCGACGGCCCGGCGGCACACCTCCGAAAGCCGCCTCCACCAGGTTGACGAGTTCATTGGAAGCGAAGTTGCCGGCCACAGATATGACCACATTGCCACCTACATATCTATCGGCTATGTACCCACGTATAGCGCCTGAACTCACCGCGCCCACCGTATCTTTATAGCCTATGATCCTGTTGCCTAGCGGCGAACCCGCAAAGATGGCCTCATCCAAAAGGTCGTGTCCGTAATCTTCGGGACTGTCCTCGATCATACTCATTTCTTCGTATATGACGCTCTTTTCTTTCGACAGCTCCGCCTCATCAAAGACGGAATGCAAGAAAATATCGCCGAGCAGGTCGATTGACTCCCTTATATGCTCCGAGAGCGTCTTAATATAGTAACAGGTGGCTTCCTTGCCCGTGAACGCGTTGATAACGCCACCCATGCGATCGACATCCTCTGCTATGTCCTTGGCTGAACGGATGGCCGTACCTTTGAAAAGCATATGCTCTATGAGGTGCGAGATGCCGGCCGGAGCGCCGGGCAGGCGTTCATCAACAGCTCCCGCCAGAGTCCACACGCCAACAGCCGCAGACTGCAGGTGAGGCAAATATTCCGACATCAAGGTGACGCCGTTGGAAAGTATGTTCTTCTCTATCACTATTTACTTGTCCAATAGTTCCTTGCGACTCAGGTTGATACGGCCCTGACCATCTATCTCCGTGACCTTGACTTTGACCTTATCGCCTATATTCATGACATCCTCTATCCTGTCGACATGATAGTTCTCCATGCGTCCTATGCGTAGCAGTCCATCCTTGCCGGGCAGTATCTCGATGAACGCGCCGAAGTCCTCCTTGATGCGCTTGACCTCGCCTTCGTAGATCTCGCCGACTTCGACGTCCTTCAGAAGCGTCTCGATCTCGTCGACCGCCTTTTCCGCGGCTTCCATGTCCGGAGCCGCTATGTAGATCAGGCCTGTTTCCTCAATGTCGATCTTCACTCCCGTGCGCTCAACAATGCCGTTGATCATCTTGCCGCCGGGGCCAATGACCGTACGTATGTCGTCCACGTCGATTTGGATCGTGATGATGCGCGGCGCATATGTCGAAAGCTCAGGCCGTGGCGCCTCTAACTCCTGCTCCATCTGATCCATGATGAAAAGCCGGCCCTCGCGGGCTTGATGTATGGCTTTCCTCAGTATCTCACGCGACAGCCCGTGCACCTTGATATCCATCTGCAACGCGGTCACGCCTTCGCGCGTCCCCGCAACCTTGAAATCCATATCGCCGTAGTGATCCTCGAGCCCCTGGATGTCGGACAGGATGGCTATGCGGCTCTCTCCCGTCTCCTCATTGTATTCCTCTACCAGTCCCATGGCTATGCCTGAGACCGGGGCTTTGATAGGCACTCCCGCGTCCATGAGCGAAAGCGTTGACCCGCAGACCGAAGCCTGCGACGACGAACCGTTGGATGACAGCACTTCGGACACCACCCTTATCGCGTAGGGGAACTCTACCTCGTCGGGGAGCACCGGAATCAGCGCTCGCTCAGCAAGCGCGCCGTGGCCTATCTCACGCCTGCCGGGGCTGCGCATCGGCCTCGTCTCGCCGACGGAATAAGGAGGGAAATTGTACTGGTGCATGTAGCGCTTGTTCGTCTCGTCCCCGATGCCGTCTATGGTCTGGCCCTCGGAGAGCGTCCCGAGCGTCACGATGGACAGCACCTGTGTCTGCCCACGCTTGAACAGGCCGCTGCCGTGCGTACGCGGCAGGAAGCCCGTCTCGCACCATATCTGCCTGACCTCCTCCATGCTGCGGCCGTCCGGCCTCTTGCCTTCGCTGATGATCATGCCGCGGAACTCCTCCACGAGGACATCCTCGACCACGCCCGCGATACGCTTCGCCGCGTCGGGGTACACCTCCTCGAACCTCGCGAGGAACTCCTCCTTCGCGCCCTCATATATGGCGTCGATCTTCGCGCTCTGCTCCGCGCGGTCAAACGTATGTATCGCCTCGCGCATCCTGTCCCTCGCGTAGCCCCTGACCGCCTCCGCTATCTCCGGCGGCGCCGACACGTCCGCGACCTCTATCTTCTGCTTGCCGACGGCCCCAACGATCTCGTCGATGAACTCTATGATCTTCTTGATCTCGTCATGCGCGAAGAATATCGCATCGATCATTTTTTCCTCAGGGATCTGCTGCGCTCCCGCCTCCACCATCATGATAGCCTCGCGAGTACCGCTGACTGTCAAATTCATCTTCGTCTCAGCGCGCTGCGCTTGAGTCGGATTGACGACAAACCTGCCGTCAATCAATCCGATGATGACCGACGCCGTAGGCCCATCGAACGGAATGTCGGATATCGACAGTGCTATCGATGAGCCGACCATCGCCGCCATCTCCGGCGGACAGTCCGGATCTACGCAAAGCACCGTCGCCACTACCTGCACATCGTTTCTGAATCCCTTAGGAAAGAGTGGCCTCAGTGGCCTGTCCATGAGACGAGCGTTCAGCGTAGCTTTCTCCGACGGCCTGCCCTCTCTCTTGATGAACCCGCCCGGTATCTTGCCCGCTGCATACATCTTCTCCTCATAATCACAGCTGAGCGGGAAAAAGTCTATCCCTTCTCTCGGTGTTTTCGCCATACATGCCGTCACATTCACCACTGTCTCGCCGTACCTGATAGTCACGGCTCCGTTCGCCTGCTCCGCAACCTTGCCTACCTCGGCTACCATGAGCCTGCCGCCTATAGCTGTGCGGAACGTTTTATAGTCATCAAACCTCATTCTGCAATACCTTTTTACCTTTCTGTTCTATCTTCTCCACTTCTGCATCCCGGCGCGCGCTTCCCAAAACGCGCGGCAAGAAATAAACAAAGGCGAGGCCGGAGCCCCGTCTTTGCGTATTATCGTCATTTCCTGAGTCCGAGCCGCGATATCAACGTCCTGTAACGCTCTATATCCTTATCCCTCAGATAGTTCAGCAGGTTCCTGCGTTGCCCTACCATTTTAAGAAGGCCTCTCCTAGAATGATGGTCCTTCTTGTGTATCTTCAAATGCTCATTGAGATCGTTGATACGATATGTCAGTATCGCTACCTGAACCTCCGGAGAGCCCGTATCGCCATCTTTAGTCCTGTACTCCGCGATGATGTCGGCCTTTTTCGCATTATCTATCATTTGTATGCTCCTTCCTGCTCCGCGCAACCATCGATTATCGTTGTCTAAAAACGGTGCAATTACGATTTACAACCGTTTTGATAAAAATAATACCGTCACGTCGGATCTCATCAACCTCATGCCGAGCAGCCGCCGAAGCGTCGGTCAGCCCAGCAAGGGTACATCTCTTATCGCTGCGTGTGATGGCCTTGCACGTCATCTCAGCAACTCTATTATAATACTCCACCAGACCACCCAAAGCAAGAAGTCCGCTCACTTTCAATCCAATGTGGTTACCTATCTCCGCAGGATTTCCATCACTTGGTTCAGCGCCCGCGCCGACTCGGGTACGAACGGGATATAGGGCCATTCGTGGCACATATCCTGCCCTACGATGAAATCCACATCCACGCCCGCCGCCCTCATCGATGGCACCAGAATCTCCCGCGCCAACGGATAGAATATCTCGTTCGTCCCGACGAATACCGCAGTAGGCGGGAATCCCGTGAAGTCCCCTTCAAAGAGTTGGTCGGAGAGAGTGTCCTCCTCATCATGTACTGACGTCTCGATCCTGAGCGCGTTCAGAGTACCTATCAACCCTACGTTGAGAATGACGTCACGTGGATCTATCTCACGCATCTCCCTGACTATCTCCGGGTGCTTTTCTTCGTCTATCATGAGCTCGCCCGGCGACACCAACACCAGTCGCGCAGGGACGGGAATGTCGGGACGATATCCGCGAATGAATTTCAGCACACCCATAGCGATGGCGGCCCCCGCTGAATCGCCGATGATAGATATTGCGGACGCCGGATAGCGCTCGATCATCCTCCGGTACGCCGACAGGACCACCATGTTCATATCGGTGACGGAACACTCCGGTAGCAGAGGGTAGTGGACGAACCAGACCGCTTTGCCTGTGCGCGCTACAATCTTTGAAACGACCAGCCAATGGCCTATATGAGCCTCCATGATGAGACCACCGCCATGGAGAAACAGGACCGCACCCTTTTTCTCACGCCGCGGCTCCACCACATAGCAGAGTTCCCCGCTGACCGTGAGCTCGGATACCGAGTACTTGCACACGATGAACGCTGGGGGCTTCATGACCGGCTTCCGCTTGCGCGACGTGAGATATGTCTTCATTTCGCCGAGTGGCATCTCGAATATCCGCTTCACCGGGAGAAATTTCGCTATAACTTCCGCAATTTTGTACTGCAAAGATACCATATACTATATGTACCACAAAACACGCCGTAAGGCAACGATAGCAGATACCTTAATCATTTACGAGCGGTAGCCGAGCGCGGCGTCTTTGTCGCGTTCGACCTGAACTATCAATTCCCCGGTTCCGACGAAGCGGCGCTCGGGACGGATCATCGAGAGGAACCCCACCCTTATACGGTGACCGTAGAGATCGCCATACTCCGCCCCCAGGATATGCGTCTCCGCCAGGAGTCTGTCGTCCCCTATAGTAGGACGTACGCCGACATTAGTTACGCTGCGCATAACACGTGATGAATATCCCTCTGCGCCGTTGCCATGGAGTGACCTTCTCGTGTCCGCGCCGAGCTCGCTCTCCGTTACGTACACGCCGTAGGCGGGCACTACAAAACCGTCCGGCAACGCTATATTCGCCGTGGGGAAGCCGAAACCGCGTCCAAGCCCGTTACCACGCGTTATCTCGCCGGATATGGTAAACGGCCGACCGAGAAACTTCTCCGCCTCAGCTACGTCCCCCGCCTCGATGAGTTCCCTTACCATAGTGCTCGATACGAGAGCGCCGTCCACACGATACGGCTCCATGACCACGAGATCAAAGCCTTTCGAAGCCGCAGCCACACGTAACATATCCGGACTGCCTGCCGCCGCTGAGCCAAACCGGAAGTTGAAGCCGCAGAAGACGGCCCTCGCCCGCATAGCTCCGAGCAGCGCACGCTCTATGAACTCCTCCGGTAGCATAGTATGAAACCCCTCGTCAAATTTGAATGAAAAAATGTACTCTACACCGAGAGCGGACAGTAGCCTCTCCTTGTCCTCCTGCGTTATGACGCTACGTATGAGAGGGTTACCGCTGATGACATTGTACGGATGATTGGAAAACGTGAATACCGCCGGCGAAAGCCCGCGTTCCCGCGCGTAGGTCACGGAGCGACGTATGAGCTCAGTATGACCGAGATGCACTCCATCGAAATTGCCGAGGGCGACGGCCGTCTGCGGTATATCAGCTATTTGCTCGATGCTCGTAAAAATTTTCATCATATACTATATTAGTCCTTCGACAATCTCATGCGAAAATCACCTTGCAGGGCTTTATTTCACCGCTGACGCATATGCCGACGCCGATGAAGGAATCTTCGCCATATACCCTAATGGGGACTCCCGAGGGTAACTCCATGTCCGCGGAAATGCGGATCGCCACGCCATTCACGAACTTTCTGCACGCAGTTTCTCCGAGCCGGATGAACGGCATGAACGGCACTCCCGCGTCCGGCGGCAACATCAATTTCGGCAAAGCGTCATCGTCCGCGGCCCGCTTGAGCGCTTCCTTCGTATGCGCATCCGAGAGTGTGAACGTCCCGCTCTTGGTACGGGTGAGCGCACTCATCGCCGCGCCACAACCGAGGGATTCACCCACATCTCTCACTATCGAACGCACGTATGTGCCGCTCGAACAGACGACGGAGAACCTGACCGTTGCAAATCCCACGGTAGCGACGTCCCGTCCTTCTTCATCCATCGCCACACCTTGCACATCCATGCTATCAATGTGCACATCGCGAGGCCGTAGCGCTTCCTTAGGTATATCTTCGCCGCCGCGCGCGTACTCATATAGTTTTTTCCCGTTGTATTTGATGGCGGAATAAGCCGGAGGTATCTGCCTTATGTCTCCCACCAACGAAGCGAAAATCTCTCGCACCCTTGCAGGAGCTGCCATATCGCGAAAGTCCGCGCCATCAGCTACGGAAACTGTCTCTCCCCATACGTCGAGCGTGTCAGTCGTGACGCCAAGGCGCATCTCACATTCGTAGGCTTTGGCATCCGGCTTACCTGCGTCCATGAACTCTATCAATCGCGTCGCCCCTCCTACGCATATAGGCAATACGCCCTCGGCCATTGGGTCAAGCGTACCCGTGTGACCGACTCTGCGGATCCCAGTCAGCCTGCGGACGAAGCCTACGGCATCATGGGACGTCATACCCTGCGGCTTGAAAAATACGATTATTCCGTCTGTAAAATGTGTGGATGATAGGGTCATGTCGGATTGCGGTCTCCGCACCGCAAGGTCAAAGTGTTTCCTCCAGCGCCTTCTTTACTTCCGCTACCACTTCAGCGAGCGGCTTCTCCGAAGTGAACCCCGCAGCCCTGACATGGCCCCCTCCTCCAAAGCGCGTAGCGAGCTGCGCGATATCATAGTAATGTTTCGAACGCAAACTGCCCTTTGTACGGCCATCCTCCGTCTCGCGCGCAAACACAGAGACCTCCACACCTCTGATTCCGCGAAGCTTCTCCGCGATCCCCTCCGTCTCCTCCTCTATAGAACCGGCGCCCTCAAGCATATCCCTCGTCATATATGCGACCACTCCCTTGCCGTTCGCCACCATCTCCATCGTGGACATGACCGCGTTTTCGAGCAACATCTTCTCGATCCTTACGTTCTGGTAAACCTCAGTGGACACCTCGTTCGGCTGTACACCCGCTTCGAGCAGTTCCGCGGCTATCTTCAATGCGCGGGCCGTCGTGTTCGAGTATTGGAAGCGTCCGGTATCGGTAATGATGCCGACATAGATAGCGGTAGATATCTGCACGCTTATCCTCACACCCATGGCGCGAATAATCCCGTAGATGAGCTCGCCCGTGGCGGATGCCGATATGTCTATTAAGTTGTAATCGTATACCGGCCTACTTGAAACGTGATGGTCGATGCACATAGTCCTGAATCCATTAGAGAATAGATCTTTGCGCCCTGTTATCCTGGCCGTCTCACCTACGTCCATCAGTACGGCAAGATCGTACCCCTCATATGTAGCTCCGTTATACGCACTCTCCTCAGGATCGGACAGTTCCGCTTCCTGCCTCATATCATTGCTATCCACTCGTTCCACGCATCCATACTCTATGAACGCTATATTGTCCGGTATCTTTTCATTCACTATGACCGAACAGTCCTTGCCGGTTTCACGTAGCGCAAGACACAGAGCCACGGAAGATCCTAAGGTATCACCATCCATGTTCTCATGCGGGAATATCCTGATAGTTTCCGCCGCGTGAAGTGCATCCGTGATCTGCAGAGTCGTACTCATGGGTTTTTCCATAGGTGTTCTCTCGATACCGAGCTCATCTATGATCTTCTCGATGCGTCTGCCGTATTCTTCAGACTCGTCGAATTTGAATCTGAGATCCGGGGTATGCCTGAGCCCGAGCCTGCGTCCTATCTCGCGCCTTATAAGTCCTTTAGCCTTATCGAAAGCCGTGAGTGCCGCCGATTTCTCATCATCAGTAGCATCTTGGGACGCGCCCTGTCCCGTCCCAAGCATGGTGATATATACGGTCGCGAAAGCGCCATCATCCGAGGCTTTGACGTAAGATACGCTGACAAGCCCCGTAAATCCGGGATCCTTCAGCTCGCGCAAAAGCATGTCGCTGACAATGCGCTTGATCTCCTCGCCTATCCGCCCGCCCCTATAATGCCTGTTGTTTCTCATAATATGTATTTACTCTCTGGGGATCTCTTCCATCACAAATGCCTCCACCACATCCCCTTCCTTTATATCGTTGTAATGCTCTATACCTATGCCGCATTCATATCCAGCCGCCACTTCGCGCACGTCATCCTTGAATCTTCTCAGAGAAGATATACGGCCCTCGTGCACGACTATACCATCGCGCACGACACGCACTTCGGAACTACGCTGAACCTTGCCTTCTGTCACATAGGCACCGCCTATCGTACCGGCTCCGGGAACCTTGAACGTCTCCCTTATCTCGAGCTTGCCGAGGAGGACCTCACGGAACTCTGGATCAAGCATACCCTTCATTGCCGCCTTGATGTCATCTATCGCATCGTAGATGACCCGATACGTCCTTATCTCTACACCGCTCCGCTCGGCAAGCGCCGTAACTGAGCTGACGGGGCGCACGTTGAAGCCAATGATGACGGCATTCGAAGTCTCCGCAAGCATGATGTCGGATTCGTTCACCGCCCCGACGCCCCTGTGCACGATATTGATCTTGACCTCGTCATCAGAGAGCCTTTCGAGCGACGCGGTCAACGCACCGACCGAGCCTTGAACGTCACCCTTGATGATGACGTTCAATTCCTTCACCTCACCGGCACCCATCTGTTCAAACAGAGTATCGAGGCTCACCCCTGAAGTCCGCGACATGATCTCATCGCGTTGCCTCAGCTTGCGGCCTTCGGCTATCCCGCGAGCCACACGGTCTTCGCGTACCGCGTGGAACGCGTCGCCAGCCTGCGGCACACCGGACAGTCCTGTCACCTCAACAGCCGTCGCGGGACCGGCATTTTTGATCTCCTTGCCTTTATAGTCTGTCATCACTCTTATGCGACCGCTCGTCGTTCCCGCCACTATACTCGTACCGGCTTCGAGCGTACCGTTCAATACGAGCAATGTCGCCACGCTTCCGCGTGTCTTATCAAGTCTGGCCTCTATGACCGTGCCGAACGCGAGTCTGTTCGGATTGGCCTTGAGTTCGAGGATCTCGGCCTGTAGCAGTATGGCTTCGAGCAGGTTATCTATGCCTTGTCTGCTCTTGGCGCTCACTTCGACGCTTTGCGTTTCACCGCCCCAATCCTCGACGAGCACTCCATTCCCAGATAGTTCTTTCTTGACGCGATCGGAGTTTGCACCGTCCTTGTCGATCTTGTTTATGGCTACGATGATAGGAATACCCGCAGCCTTGGCATGGCTGATGGATTCGAGGGTCTGCGGCATGACACCATCGTCGGCCGCTACCACGAGCACCGCAATATCGGTCGCATGCGCACCTCTGGCCCTCATTGCGGTGAACGCCTCGTGTCCAGGCGTATCGAGAAAAACTATCCTATGCCCGTTTATCCTGGCTTCGCTAGCTCCGATATGCTGCGTTATACCGCCGGCCTCCCCCTCGGTCACATTCGTTTCCCTGATGGCATCGAGAAGGGACGTCTTACCGTGGTCAACGTGCCCCATCACCGTGATGATTGGAGGGCGAGGTTCGAGGTCGTTCGGGTCGTCCTCGAAGTCCTCGATGCCCTCCTCCACTATCTCTCCTTCATCGCGAGCGATGAATACAGGGACACCAAGCTCATCACCGAGCAAGAGCGCTGTCGTCTCATCAAGGTTGCTGTTGATGTTCATCATAAGACCGAGATTGATGAGGGCCATTATGGTCTCGGTTGAGGTCTTTTCCGTCTGTTCCGCAAAACCGGCTACGGTGATCGGAACCTTTATGATCTTCGTACCGGGCGCGAGATCATCAGGAATGACAATGGGCGCTGAGTCGTCCTTGGCCTGAATCTTGGGACGCCTACCACTTTTCAGCGGCCTTTTCTCCAGTGAACTATCCTCAAGTATCGGGCTACGCCTGGAGCCCTTAAAATCATCTGCTGGGCCGCGCCTCTTGGCGTCCCTCAGACTGTGGCGCTTGCTTTTATCGCCGAATCCGTCACCCTTCTGCTCCTTGCCTTTGTGACCTTTCTTTTCTTTTCCTTTCGTAGAAGTTTCTGGTTTTTTACTCTGGGCATCTTTACCCTTTTTCGAGCCTTCATCAGAATCTGCCGCGGGTTTCTTTGCCTTGCCTCGTGATTCTTTCGCGGCCTTTGCGGCTTCCGGCGTTTTGGGACTCGCAGGCTTGAACGGCGTTGCGGGCTTGACAGGCGCTACAGGCACATCTTCACTGCCGGCCGCGACTGCTTCTACCGCCTCTATATCCTCGTTGCCCGCCGGAGCCTCAACCTTGGCAGTAACGTCAGTTTCCTTATCCGTAGCTTCGGACTCTGTAGCCTTAGGCGCAGGCTCGGGCTCGGGCTCCATATCGGTATAGGCGACTTTCAGCATCGGCTTGGGCTTGCGATCTTCAGAGGCAACGTCACTCATACCGGTTTTATCTTCAGGTCCCGCCGAAGCCACGGTAACGCTAGCAACTACCCTCGGCTTGGGCGCCGGAGCGCCCGAAGCCGCCCTAGGCGCGGGAGCCGGGGCGGGAACGCCAGAGGCTGGCCTGGGTGCAGGAATACCCGAAGGAGCGCGAGGCGCGGGAGGGGGGACCACCCTGGGCGCGGCGGCGGAGTCTGCCTGCGGCCTATCCGGCCTGGGCGTCCTGGCTTCACCCTTTTCCGTGGTGGCGGCTACGGTAGTAGCTGGCTTCGCTTTGGGCTTTGGCGCGGGCGGCAATTTCACGTTAGCTTTCTTCGTAGTATGAACTTCCCTTTGTTTCTCCGCGTCCTTGCTATCATCCCTCGCTTTCGGCTTGACACGAACGATGGTGGTCTCTACCTTGGCCGTGATCTTAGGCTTGGCTTTTGGGACAACACCTTGCGCGGCACCGGCTTCAGAACCGGCGCTCCTGCCAAGTATGCGGTTTTTCAGTGTCGCCGCCTCGCTGTCCGAAATACTACTGCTGGCGCTCGTTGCACCGAGCCCCATTGCCTGCGCGCGAGCGAGTACATCCTTGTTGCTCATGTTAAGCTCTTTGGCCAATTCGTGTATTCTCATACTCATACCTCCGCATCCGGAATCAATTCTCCTGGAAAACGCTGATGAAACTCCGCTTTGACCTGTTCCTTAGCCTCCCGCGGTACGGCTTCAAGAAAGAGCCCCCTCGTCAGCGCGTTCCTTTTCAATGCCTTGTCAAGGCATACTTCGTCGGGACAGAGATATACCCCCCTGCCGCTCGCCTTCCCCGTCACATCTATGCGCGGCGTAGCATCCGCCGCAACGAGACGCACGAGTTCTTTCTTTGGCTTTGATGTCATGCAACCGACGCATCGGCGCATGGGCGTTCTCCTATTCTTCATCCTCACCTTCCGTGCCGCTTTCATTATCTACAGCCACCGATTCATCCTCTGCCACTTCGTCTGTTTCTCCATCAGCTATGTCCTTATCATCGGACATAAAATCATCTGGGTTCAGATATCCTTCCTCATCGAGCTCACCGCTGAGACCTACGCTCGCCTGCGGATCCCCGTAATACTGCGTGTGGCTCTTGATATCTATCTTCACGCCGCACAGTTTCGCGGCGAGTCGCACGTTCTGACCTTCCTTGCCTATGGCGAGAGAAAGCTGATAGTCCGGGACGATAGCGATGATCTCATTCTCCTCCTCCCCGTCAATGACCTTCTCTACCTTCGCGGGAGAGAGGGCGCTCATGATGTTTTCCTCCCTGTTGTCACTCCACGCGATGATATCGATCTTCTCGCCGAACAGCTCGTCAACCACAGCCTGCACGCGCACACCGCGATTGCCAACACACGCGCCGACGGGATCCACTCCCTGATCGGACGATGATACGGCTATCTTCGTCCGGCTCCCTCCCTCGCGTGCAATGCTCTCTATCGTGACTATGCCGTCAGCGATCTCAGGGACCTCAAGTTCGAACAGCCTCCTGACAAGGCCGGGATGCGACCGGGACAGAAATACCTGCGGTCCCTTCTGCGACTTTTTCACATCGATAATATAGTAGCGGAGCCGTGAGTTGACGACATAGTGCTCGTTCCTCACCTGTTCCCCGTAGGAAAGCAGTCCCTCGGTCTTTCCCAGGGTCACGAATACAGTATCGTTGCTGACCCTCTGCACCGTACCGGTGACGAGCTCGCCCACACGGTCTATATATTCGTCATAGATCATACCCCTCTCAATATCGCGCACCTCGCTGACCACTATCTGCCTCGCGGTCTGCGCCGCTATACGCCCCAGATCGAGGTTTGCAAAGTCGAGCGGAGTATAGAACTTGGTCTCAGTTTTTACCCATTCCCTCACTTCCTCGCTCTGCTTCAGGTCGCCTATGGTATACGCTATCTCCGGCTCCTCGCCCGGGGCGACCACATTTCGAAAGAACACCTGCACGGCGCTATCATCGCCCTGCACGAGTTCATCCACCGACACTTCCAGCCATGAATCGCTGACCTCGTCCACAATGTCCCTGAAAAGATAGAGCTCTATCGCCCCCGTTGCCACATCTATCCCGGCACGCACGTCCGTACCCTCGGGGCATTTGTTCTTGCCCTTGTACGCCGACACGAGCCCACGCTCCAGCGCATCAACGAGTTTCCCCTTGGGTATGTTCTTTTCCTTTTCAAGCTGGTCCAACGCTGCCGCGATTTCTTTGCCATCCATGGCCTCTGCCCTCCTAATTATTACTGCTCCGACTCTTTCTTCCTAATTATCCTATGCCGGGACAATATCAAAATATAACCTGCAACCTCACCTTGCTCACGTATTCCCTCGGAAGGCCGACCTCTCGCCTGTCATCCCCTGCAAATATAAAAAGAGTGTCCGCGGTACGTTCTCCGAGAATGCCACTGTATCTCTTGCGTCCGTCCACTCCCTTGTAAAGCGAAACGTCCACCGGCGCGCCCTTGTAACGCGCGAAATGCCCATCCGTGAGCAACGGCCTGTCCATACCGGGTGAGCTTACTATGAGGTAATAGCCTCCCTCTATCAGGTTCTCCTCGTCGAGCCTGTCTCCGAGATAATTGCTCACGAGCTCGCAGTCGTCCGCGCTCATGCCGCTATCTTTGTCCACGTAGACGTTGAGATGGCGGCCTGCGCCCGACCTTACGAACTCGACATCCCATAGCTCGTAACCGCGTGGTGGCAACCAGTCCGCGAGCAGTTCCTTTACCCTTGCCTTGACGTTTTTTGCGGTCACGCCTCTCTCACCGGCCTCCAAAACAAGAGAGCGGGTTTCCCCACTCTCCAGACGATACCTTATCAGCTTAAATAGCTTACCACCATACCACCAAAAAATCAAGCGAAATCGCGAAATTCGGCTCATATAGTGCAAGTCAGCAACGGACGCTCAAACAGGGTGCACGAACCGTACACTTATGTCCTTCTTTCCTCCGATCTATTTCAAAATCTGCACCCGGAAGTGAAGCCGTAGTGATGTATTCACCTAACCACATGGAATACCTTATAACCGGCATTCGGATTGTAAGAGGTAGAACTCTTTCCGAATATATTCCAAAA
Source organism: Eubacteriales Family XIII. Incertae Sedis bacterium (assembly GCA_031277015.1). Lineage (GTDB taxonomy): Bacteria > Bacillota > Clostridia > Peptostreptococcales > Anaerovoracaceae > JAIRPC01. The sequence goes on from JAISLZ010000026.1 coordinate 26,150, forward strand.
TTGGGTCCATGTGGTGATGCTCTTTGGATCGATGGTATAGTCGACTCCGTAGGAGACGATGACACGATGCTGTTTTGAATCGACTATGTCCGTCGTGCTTATATACAGGTATATCGGTGCGGTGAGCATCGTACACGTGGACTCGCCTGGGGCACCCTTTGGCCCATATAAAGCCACCGACCAATCGCCCATATTTGCCAAATCACTGTTGCTTTTGACGCCTATAAGCTTAGCCGCTTCCCTTACATATAGGCCCCCATCCGAGGTGGTACCTGTATCTGTGTCTTTCTGAGACATAGTGTTGATGTCAAATGCCTTAAACACATGTGAAGGATTACTAATCCAATTATTTCCATTAGCAAAATATTCAGGATCACCTTTCCCTAAGGTGCCTTCCGCATATTTCTCGTCGAGAACGGCGCGTACGGCCACGATAGCATTACGGGCATCCGCGATATATTTTTTATCCTCAGCCTTGTCGATATAGCCGGTCAGCGCGGGTATCGCGATGGCGGCGAGTATCGCGAGGATGACGAGGACTACGATGACCTCGACGAGTGTGAAGCCCTTGCGGTCGTGCCCTACCACCCCGCCGCTTCGCGGCACGCCTCCGGGTGAGGGGAATAAAAGTACGTTTGCGCCGTTCCCGGTGTTCGCTATTCCTTTCTTTAGTATCATGTTCATTGAGTTCTCCCTT
>JAISLZ010000099.1 GCA_031277015.1 Eubacteriales Family XIII. Incertae Sedis bacterium
ATGGCATCAAAAAAGTAGCCCCGGCATCCTTTAATAAAAGGAAATCGGTCATGATGTGCGCTGTCTCCAAAAATGAGGCCACAATAATACATAGATATCTGGGTTATAGCCGCTCTGATATCGCCATCACAGGCAATGCCAGGTTTGACTTGCTTACGGACTCCTCTACGGATAGGCGTGAAATACTGCTCATGCCAACGCTACGCAGCCATCTGTTCTTTTCCGGCAAAGAGGATTTCGTGAAAAGCGAATACTACCAGGTATATTCGAGACTGATTCAGTCACGCGAACTCGGTGCCGTTCTCTCGAAGCATGACTGCACGCTTTCATTTTACCTTCACCCTACATTCAGCCATCACGAGAGCCTGTTTTCGACGGATATCGAAAACATCAATATCCTCGGGGACTCTGACATCCAGATAAGCGATCTGCTGATGCGCTGTAGCATGCTGGTTACCGATTATTCGAGCGTAGCGTGGGATATGCTCTATATGAACAAACCGATACTGTTCTTCCAGTTCGATTTGGACCTATTTCTAAAGACATCCGGCAGTTATATGGATATGCGCAAAGACCTTCCCGGCGACAGATGCGAGACTGTAGAAGAACTGCTCACGCTCATAGGCAAATACGCGGAGGACGGACTGCGTATACCCGATAGGTATGCAAAGATGCGTGAGAGCTTTTTCGCGTATACCGACATGAATAACTGCAAGCGCATCGCTGAGGAGATTGGACGCAGGCGCCTATAAAAGGTTAATCAGTTCTTGTCGATAGCCTCTATCGCTTCCATGACACGGCGGCAATTATCCTGGTCCCTATACGTGAAGAACCCGTCGACGCGGTCAGAGTACAGCTTCTCCATCACGCAGCCTCCTTTGATATAATTGATCATCGTCCTCACCGTTTCTTCATAACTTCGCGTCACCGGACCAAACCCATCCTTAGGATAGGAAAAATATCCCCTTTTCCACGCGTGTTTCACATAAAATTCGTCTTCATCGGGCTGAGCGTAAATCAAAGGCTTTTTTAAATAAGCAAAATCAAAAGCTACGCTCGAAAAATCAGTCAGCATCAGGCTGCTCTCACGGAATAACTGCTGATAGTCGGCCACAGAACTCCCTACGCTGAATACGTCGTTGCCCACAAAGTCGCCCGCTTGGGCCTCAAATACAGGGTGCAGGAAAAACTTACCGCTATAATGCTCTGCCCTCATGACGGCGAGCAACTCCTCATCGTTGATTAGCCTGTTGTAAAAATCAAAGAACTCCGACTCTTTGAAATCTTTTCTGTATTGGCGCACAGGTGATGCCTTGACCATTTTACCTTCCAAGTTTCTCCGCCATGTCGGCAATATCGCTATAACCTTGTGCGCGTCGTCCGTCAGGCTATCAAACCGCGGCAGCCCCGTCAGCTTCACAACCGTCTCGTCATAGCAGTAATCACCGTTTAAGATAGCGTGGCGTTCCCGGGCCGATACAGTAAGGAGTATACGTATGTTCTTGTTGAGCTTGTTCAACCATGCACTCTGGTCGTCCTTAGCTACGCCATGTCTCAGATAGACATAATCGAACGAATATAGGTCCCTGTAATACATACTGCTTGCCGAAAAAGGATTGACGCCCATATCATGCGCAGTAGACAGTATGACTTTGTCTGAGAGAAGGAACATGATCCTATGTGTCGCAGTATCGAACGGTAATACGCGACCATAACTACGCATCCTTGAGTAGTCGCGGCTACCCCTGCTTATTACGAATCGAATATTATATTTTTGGCCAAGACCTTCTTTCATCATATACCGGAACAGATGCTCCGCGTTGTCTTTTGCGTACTGAGGCCGGTCCCCCACGAGCCATACCGGCCTTCTTTTGAATGCCTTCGCAGCCCTGTACATCAGACGGTACAGGAAGACGCCAAACTCCCTTTTGCGAGCAATTTCGGCCAGATATTTCATCTCGGCTTTCAGGTCCCCTACCCGCGTCGAGGAAGCCACCCTCAGCGCTTTTTTCGAAAATGATATGCGGTACCCACCCTTCACAAAATACGAATACCCTGACTCGTGATTTAGCCTCGAATGGCTACCCATTAACGGGGTCAGGTTGACCCTTGCGCCATGTCCGTCGTCAAAGACAAACCTGTATACGCCGCCCTTTCTGAGCCTTACGCTCACACTGTATCTCTCCCCCACCGCGATTTTTTTCCCCCAGGCGGTCTCGACGTCCTCGGGAGGATGCGGCATTATCCTACATTCCGACTCACCGCCTTTATCGTCGGTGACGAACAGACGACCGGACGATATGACTGAGTTAAGTACTAGCCCGTCGATAACAAGGTGACCTTCTCGGATATCAAGAACAGACACAGCAATCCCCTCGCCGTTGACAATATCGGCTATAATGTAGCCATTAACCTGTACCGTGCCCTCGTTTCCTACTCGCACACTACGCATCGCGTCTTCGCCGTATTTCTCACGGTACATATATTCCTTGGCTTTCCGGTTTATATCCGATCGCCTTATGACGTCCACGTCTATATCTGACAGGAGTGAGAGGTCTGTCTTATTTCTGATAAAAGAAAAATACAGACATTCAAGCGCCACGGACTGCGCGTAGCGCGGGACAAAGCCGCATATCCTACGCGCTATGTCAAAGACAGCCCGCACGGTACCCTCACCGGCCTTTTCGCGCCCATATTCCCTCAGCTCGATATACCTGATGACGGCCGCGCTTACGATGTCATACCGCATGCGCCGCAGCACGGCTGCCGTCACGCAGAGCAATTCGCTTTCGCCGCCGGCCGACAGCGACGGGACAGCGCCCCTTACAGCTTCCGTCCTTATCAGGGCGCCCTTGTATAGGGTATTGATACGCTCGAACTGCTCATCTAGACATACGGACTCCGGTGGCATCTTCGCTATGCGCCTGTACGCGAGTAGACGCTTCTTGGACTTTGCCATCCGCCTATAGGCGAAGGCGATATCGGTATCACTCATGCACGCCTCGAGATACCGCAGTAGCTTTGCAAGGGATCCTTCCTCCCAATAGTCGCCATCGTCAACCACGCAGAAATACTCGCCCCTCAGAGAAAAAGCATCTATACTGCCCTCCTCCAGCCGCACTTCGCATGGCGCCGGGCCACTAAGCTGATCCAGCAACGAGGCGTTATCTGCAGCGCCCGTACCCCATAGCACGACGTCGAACGGCACGCCAGCCGCCGCAGCTTCCTTCATGGCGAGAAGCACTGTCCTTCGTGACATCTCTCCTGCGCCCAACATGCGCATTATCACGGTCAGCTTGGTTTTATTGCCTTCCAAATCGGGCGCCACAGCATCAGGTCCGGGCTTGGAAACCTTTTCTATATATTTTGGGTTGTCCGTGGACGCGGGCAACATACTCTGCAGTAACATGATGTTTCCTCCGTATATATTTTAGCATAATCAATGTCACCTACGGTTTTTCGTATTTCCGTATGGTAGAATGAGAGAACAGGCAGGGGCGCAACGGAAGATGGAGTATCTCCACGATACGCGATAGAGGAGAAACATTAATGAAACCGATACGCAGCACAACGGAATATGAGTCAATACTGAAGGAAGCCAAGGCCAATATCGGCGGCGGCCTCATGTCGAACGAATACTCCCTGGATACGGGAAGCATTGAACGCTATGCCTCCGCTTCGCGCCTCTACTGGGAAGAGATAAATTCAGGGATTCTGATCCTCGTGAATATGGACTGGTATTACTCCATGCTTTTCATTGTGGATCCGTCCTTGCCGCCTGACAGCCCGTCGGTTACGGACAAGCCGGTGCAATTTGGGCTCATGGCTATCAAGGGCAGGAATGATTTGTTTTTTGACACCATGCGGGGCTACTGGAAGGCGGCGGGATTTGAACTCAATTCGACGCGCCTTCGCCTTGCTGTAACATACAACGAGGAAAGCCTCAAGGCGATAGAGAATGCACACGAGGTCATACACGAAGTGAAGATCGCCCGCCCCGACCAATTCGAGGAGGGGCTTGCCCTGCTGCTCAGCGTATTCAATCCGGTGACCAATATATTCCCGAACAAGGACGACATGAAGCGTTCCATGGAGGATGGCAACTTCCTTGTCATTGAAAACAAAGAAGGGCGCATCATCTGCATCACGGAATGTGAATTCGGCAAGACTAGCTTCAAGCTATGGCGCATCGCAACGGACACAAACTATAGGGGACAGCGCTTCCATTGGCACTGCCGGCGGTATGCCACTCGCAAGGCGTTTGATATGGGAATCAGGCGTAACATAGCGTGGGTCGAGGACTGGAACGCCAAGTCCATACATAATATCACGAGCATGGGGATGAAGTTTGACGGGCGGTTATCCGAACAGTATATCCTGAAAGGCGGGATTTGATGCCGTTTTCCTCGCTATCGTTCTTCATCTTTCTTGCAGCGCTTGGAACGACATACTTCCTCATACCCAAAAAGTATCAATGGGTGCTGCTGCTGACGGGCAGCTATGTTTTTTACCTCTATTCAGATGTGCGCCTCGTCATGTACATACTGTTTTCCACCATTTCGTCATACGTGGGCGCTCACCTTGTGCAAAGGCAGAATGACGCCTTGACTCAGGCGCCGGGCGGTGATAACAGTACTCTGGTGACAAAGAAGAAAAAACTGATTCTTATTCTGGTGCTGGTTTCCAATTTCGGCATACTCGCTTATTTCAAACATCTAAACGCGCTGATAGGCTACGCGAACGGGGTGTTTGATGTTACAGGTGTCAATTTTGATTTTGAAAAAACCAGCCTCATCCTGCCCCTTGGCATATCGTTCTACACGTTCCAATCCATGGGCTACCTGATTGATGTCTACCGAGGCGAATTCAAGCCGGAAAGGAATATCGCAAGATACGCTCTGTTCGTGTCGTTCTTTCCTCAACTGATACAGGGGCCTATCAGCCGCTACAGCGAACTTGGGCGCCAGCTCTACGCGCCGCATTTTTTCGATCTGGCCCGTGCCAAACATGGTATGCTCCTCATGCTATGGGGCTTTTTCAAGAAACTCGTCATAGCGGATCGAATAGCGATCATTACGGGATCCATACTTGCAGAAGGAGATCCGAGGGGCATGTACGTAGTAGTCCTTGGCGTCGCGTATTCGTTTCAGATATACGCGGACTTTTCCGGAGGGGTGGACATCGCGCGCGGTGTCGCGCAGATACTCGGCATCAATTTGCCACACAATTTCCTGCGCCCATATTTCGCAAAAACCATGCCCGAGTTTTGGCGCAGATGGCATGTCACCCTAAACAACTGGTGGAGGGACTACATATTCTATCCCGTGGCATTTTCAAATGCCTTCATGAAAATAGGGCGCTACTATCGGTCGCGCGGCAAGAAAAAAACGGCAAAATATCTGCCCGTATACTCCTCGACAATGATAGTGCGCGTAGTCAACGCCCTATGGCACGGGGCTAGTGTCAAGTACCTGGCAAACGGTGTTTACAACGGGCTCGTCATCATCCTTGGGATGCAAATGGAACCCGCTTTCGGCCGCCTTGCAAAATTCCTGCATATCGATACCGAGTGTTTTATGTGGCAGATATTCCGCATGGTACGCACATTCTTCCTCGTGACGGTGGCCAGGCTCATCACGGTCGCGCCCAGGTTCCTCGTCGCCGTATCGATGTTCCTGAGCCTTGGAGACATATTCAAACCCGAAAGCGGCAACAGCTATAGAATCCTGTACAACGGCGACCTTTTCGACTTGACGTTCCATTACCGCGTCTGGGGGGTGCTGTTTGTGTGCATGGCCGTGTGGTTCGTCGCAGACATACTCAACGAGAAAGGCATCGTAGTCCGGCGGGCACTTGAAAAGCAGCGCCTCGCCGTTCAGTGGATCGCCATACTGGCATTGGTAGGAGCGGTGGCTCTGTTCGGAGTGTACGGACCGCAGTATTCATCCGCCGCTTTCATCTACCAGCAGTTTTGACGGGGATATATCGGTTCAGGGAGTTGTAGGATATACATGGCAAGAAAAGAGATATTGATTCTGGACGACATGTTGCCGGATGACGGTGGGGTTGAGAGCGCTTCCGCCCGGAAGGGCTCGGCCGGGCAGCCTGCATCACGGAAGATTGCAGCG
>JAISLZ010000018.1 GCA_031277015.1 Eubacteriales Family XIII. Incertae Sedis bacterium
CTGGAGCTCGGAGCAGGCGGCCGCTTCACCGGTACGAAGGAGCTGTATGCCCGGCTCGCGGAAGAGCTTGCAGCGGGGCACGGGGCCGCCGTCGTCTCGCGGTACTACGGCCCTAGGCGCGGCCCGGAGGGTGCGGGCGCCCCCGGCAGTTCCGGCAGCACGGGCGGCGATGCCCGCCCGGAGGATGCGGCCGCCTCCGGCAGCCTGCGCGGCCCGGACATCGAGAAGTCCCTGTACTCCGAAGGCGATCCCGGCGCGTGGGATGAACTGGCGGCCATGCTGGAATCCCCCGGCGCCCGTGCGGACGGCCAGGTGACCTATATCGAAGGGGACGATGCCGGCTGCTCCCTGCTGACCGTCGAAAAATACATGCCAAAACCGCGCATGATCATCCTCGGCGGGGGGCACATAGCGCTCGCCCTCACGAAGATGGCGAAGCTCATAGATTTCAGCATCACTGTCTTTGACGACAGGCCCGCATTCGCAAATCAGGCCAGGTTCCCCGAAGCGGACGAGGTTATATGCGACGACTTCTCGCGCGTCATGGAGCGCGTGAAAGTGCGCGCGTCGGACTATGTTGTCATCGTCACGCGCGGGCACAAACACGACACGGAATGCCTCGAAGGCGTACTGAATGGCATACGTCCGACCTACACGGGGATGATAGGCTCGCGCCGACGCGTGGCCATAGTTATGAAACAGCTTGCGGAGTCGGGTTACCCGCAGGAATTGATAGACAGCGTGCACTCGCCCATAGGGCTCAAGATAGCCGCCGTCACCCCGGCTGAGATTTCCATATCCATCCTCGCCGAGATCATCCAGGTGAAGCGCGCGGGCGAGGACAACAGCGCCGTGCGCGCAGCGGCTGTCCACGGCAGCGAGGTCAGCCTGACATGCGACACGGAGATCGCCGGATGGCTCGCGCGCAGCGGAGATGAGGCCGACGCCCTGCTCACGATCGTGCACACGAAGGGACCCGTCCCACGCGAGACAGGCGCCAAGATGGCGATCAGCTACGAAGGCAGGACAGCTGGGACCATCGGCGGCGGCTGCGCGGAATCGGACATCATGCAGGACGCGCGGACGGTCATACGCGAAGGTGGCTGGATGATCCGGACCGTGGACATGACCGATTCGGCCGAGGACGACGGCATGGTATGCGGCGGCACGATGACCGTCATCATAGAACGCGCGGAACGGCAAAACACCGATTCCTGACTGTTGAATCTGATAAATGGGTATAATAAAATAGGTAAACAGATCATTCGGAACAGATTATGACTATACTGAAGAAATATAAAATACTATTTATCATCGCCGTCTGCGTCATAGGGGCTATATGCGCCTATCTGGTTTATGCCCACGGACACTACGCGGACCGCGTACCGCCGGGTACCTATCTGGCGGGAGAGGACGTGAGCGGTTTCACCGAGAGCGAAGCAAGGCTAGCCGGACAAAAGATATACGATAGCATCGTCATGGATCTGACGCTACGCAACGAGAGCGGCGTGGCATCCGTGCCCGCGATCACACAGACGCTCACGGTAGACGATATAGGCATACGTTTCGAAGCCGATATGACAGCGCAGGCAGCCATAAACGCCGCATCGAACGAATGGTTCATCACGAGAGTCAACCCTTTCGTCAAGAAATTCATAGGGCTCTCCGTGATTGTGGATGATGAGGTCATAACTAAGAAGATCACATCATACTTTGGGGACGCCCTGTTCAAGAGCAAGCTCCCTAAGGTCAAATACAGCAAAAAGGGCAAGACCTTCAATGTCACCCCCGGAGTCGTCGGTACCACTTTGGACATGAACAGATTCATCATGGAGGTAAAGGCCGGGACTTTCCGGGCGGGTACATCACAGTACGATGTGTACCTGAACCCACTCCATCCCGAAATCTCCGACGAGGCAGCCGACGAGGCCAGGGACCTCGCAAACAGAGCGATCAAAACCAAGATCAGCTTTGAGAAAAACGACCAAGTCGCGTACAAAGCGGGTACGAACAGCAAAGCCTCGTGGGTGACATTCACCGCTGACAAAGAAACAGGCAAGTATGAAGTCGGCATCGACACGGATAAAGTGATGAAATTCCTCAAGACCACGGCTTCCTCACAACTCGTGGAGGAGCCGCTACCCGAGCTCGTCGTGCGGGAGATTGATATGGAATCAGCCGTGAAAGAGGCCAACGAGAAAGCAAAGCAAGACTCCGAGAAGGATAAAGAGGAGGAAAAAGATAAAAAAACTTCCAATAAGAAGTCAGATCAGGACAAAGATGTTAAATCAACTAGTAAGGAAGATGACGGGAAATCCACGCGTAACGACGGTAGCGACGACGCGCCTGCCAAAGACGTGAAAGTCACCACGCCCGCGCCTAAGGCCGCGCGCGTAGTGCGCGAAGGGGAGGAAGGCTTCGCCATATCGAACCGCCAGCAACTTGCCGATCGGATAGAGGAGAGCATGCTCTCGGGCAAGAACATCAAGCTCACACCCGAATATGAGACCATACCGTACGAGACCGAGGAAATCGGTCCTGATTTCGGCAAATGGATAGAGACCAACTTATCGAAGCAGGTGACCTACCTGTGGGAGGGCAACAAAAAGATCAAGACCTACATAGTATCTACGGGCAAGAATGTCACCCCAACGATCACCGGCACATACAAGATATACATGAAGCGTGACCACCACGACATGAAGGGCTACGACCCGATCAAAAAAGAGAAGTACGTGCAGCCCGATGTCAGATACATATCATACTTTGAAGGGGCCTATGCCTATCACGCGGCCTACTGGCACAATGCCTTCGGCACGCAGGTCAGCCACGGCTGCATCAATATGAAGATAGCCGAGGCCCAGTTCCTCTACGACTGGGCGCCCACCGGCACCACCTGTATCATACATTATTGAGCGCAAATCGGAAAGTCTGACGAGCGCAAATCGGAAAGTCTGGCGAGCGCAATTGTGAAAATGGTCAGAATGTGGTAGACTGTTCTTATGAGAAGCTATCAGGCAAGAATCATTGATAATACAATAGCGGAGTACCTAAAAATCTTCGGAGCGGTCATACTTGAAGGCGCTCGCGCTACAGGTAAAACTACGACCGCAAAAGACGCTTCAAAAAGCGAAATTTCGCTTGATGAATCTCCCCAAATCGTGGCCTTGGCGCAGACCGATCCGCAGGCGATTTTTGCGGGGGAAATACCTAGGCTTATTGACGAATGGCAGCTTGCACCCAATGTTTGGAACGCGGTCAGACACGAGGTCGATCAGCGCCGCACTCCGGGGCAATTTATCTTGACCGGTTCGGCGACGCCGACGGATGATATTACGCGGCATAGCGGAGGCGGACGATTTGGACGTATCAGGCTCAGAACCATGTCATTGTTTGAATCCGTAGGCGGACCATATCAAATCGACTTCAATAGTTTCTTTAATGAGAATGGGAGAATATCAGATATCGGAGGGCCGAGCGTCGCTGATTACGCAAAGAGCATTATCATCGGAGGTTGGCCGCTGACACAGGATATGTCAGAAAATAAGGCGAGTGTGTACATCAGGAACTATATATCGGATATTACAAAGATGGACATAGAAGGCTCCGCCGATCCGGAGCGCGTCAAGGCCATCATACGTTCCATATCGCGTAATATAGCCACAGAGGCATCGCTTGCAAATATTGCGAATGAGGCAAAGATACTGTCGGGCGACGCGAAGGATGAAACAAACCAAAGCGTGAGCATCCCGACCGCGAGAAAATACTTGGATAGCCTAACACGTATTTTTATTCTCGAGGAGTTGCCTCCGTGGTCTACGCATATACGTTCAAAGGTCAGACAGCGTATAAGCCCCAAGTGGCATTTCGTAGACCCATCGATCGCGGCGGCGGCGCTGGGGCTGTCATCTTCCAAGCTAATAAATGATCCGAATACGTTCGGATATTTTTTCGAATCGCTTTGCATCAGGGATCTTCGCATATACGCAGAGGCGCTAGGCGGCCATGTCTCATACTATCGTGACGAAAAACAACTCGAAGTTGACGCTATAGTTGAACTGTTCGACGGAAGCTGGGCGGCCTTTGAAATCAAGATCGGCGGCGACAACTATATCGAAGAAGGCGCTTCGAACCTCAAAGCCCTTTATGCGAAACTGTCGGATTCAAGGCAAAAGGATATGAAATCATTGAACGTCCTCACCGCCGGCAGGGTGAGTTATCAAAGGGACGACGGCGTCAATGTGGTTTCCCTCGGGCGCCTCGGCCTGAAGCCTACGAAGAAAGAATGATGCGTTCTTTTGCGATGCGCGGCGTGTGTATAGCGTAAGACTTACAGCTTCGCGATATCCACCTTGGATAAACAATTATCTTGCCGAGTAGTCAGCTGCCAGGTCGTGCCGAAAATATAGTCAGAGCGGGTACCCCGTCAATCCCGTATGTGGCTACGATTGAACGCGCACTGTGACCTGTGGCCGACGACATGAACATCGCATTTGGCACAGATTTCGACTTGAAAACGATGACCTTGAGTGATGATAAGGCAGAGGAACATAGCTAAACGCTATGTTCCTCGCGCAACATTACCATGCCTATATATTTCAGGTCATGTTGTAGCCGTCGTATGATAGACTTGATACCCTGCATCTGGATTATATATGCCATTTTCGTAAAGCTTCTCATAAAGGTCGGTTTGGTTATCTATGGGTTCCGCCAGACGCTCGTACCTGTAAGTAACTCCTATGCAGGGCTGGAAATAGACTTTTCCTGTAGGATAATAAAAATACGCGAACCCGTCGGTTGTAAGGAGTGTTGATGTCATGGGCCCAAACGGGTTCAGACTCCAACCTCCGGGTTGTGATGCTGCTATGTAATTCTCGCCAATGAGCTTTGACGCGCCAGTGGCCACGTCCGAACTGCCACCGAACCAGTAACTAAAGCCTTTGTTTGTCCTATTAGGATAGACCGTCGAACCAGTAACGATTGCGTCCTGATAATCAACATAATCACCATTGGCATATTTTTCGTTAAACACAGTCCTCAAGGCAATCGCATGATCACGCGCCATGGCGATGTATTTCTTATCCTCCGCTTTGTCGATGTAGCCGGTAAGCGCCGGGATGGCGATAGCCGCGAGTATCGCGAGGATGACGAGTACGACGATGACCTCCACGAGCGTAAAGCCCGTATGCCCTCTCCTGCTCGCCAGCTGTTTCTTTAGTATCATGTTCATTTGATGCTCCCTTCTGTGCTATCTAACGTATGATTTATATTGCGAGATATCCGTAGATACCGACGAATGACTTGGTTTGTCGCGTGCACGCGACATTGCATTTACTTTGCATTTCGGCGCACATAAAAACGCGGAGCAGATAGTCCGCTCCGCGTTGATATCAATATTAATATGAAAGAATGAATCAGCCGCGATGGCCGGGCTTAATCTACCGTGCCCCCCCCCTGGAAATATCTGGAGGTGAAATGCGCTTCGAGAGGTGCTCTATTGATGTTGTGGATTTAGTTACATTCATTTTCATTCATCCCACGCACCCATTAGCAAGAGTGCTATTTTTATTCCACAAATATAATATACCGCCTGCCGCACCTTGTCAAATTCACGAGAACTCCGAGCACGGCTTACGCATGAAAGGTAATTCAAAGAAGATCGTTTTTCAGTCGGGTTAAGTAAACGATTTCCCGCTT
>JAISLZ010000061.1 GCA_031277015.1 Eubacteriales Family XIII. Incertae Sedis bacterium
CTCGAGGCGGGAGTGCATTTTGGGCATCAGACGAGGCGCTGGAACCCCAAGATGGCTCCCTATATTTTCATGGAGCGCAACGGGATCTACATCATAGACCTCCAGAAGACGGTCGGGCTCATCGATGACGCTTATGCTTTCATGCGCGAGATCGCGGCCACGGGAAAGCCTATCCTCTTTGTCGGTACGAAGAAACAAGCGCAGCAGGTCGTGAAGGAGGAGGCGCAGCGCGCCGGGCAGTTCTATGTCAACGAACGATGGCTCGGCGGCATGCTGACCAACTACAAGACGATCAAGGAACGCATTGACCGTCTGTATGAGATCGAGAAGATGGAAGATGACGGTGTGTTCGAGCAGTTGACGAAGAAGGAGGTCAGCAAGCTCAGACTTGAGCATGACAAGCTCGACAAGTTCCTCGGCGGCATCAAGGAGATGAGAGGTATGCCGGGAGTGCTGTTCGTAATTGATCCTAAAAAGGAGAGGATTGCCATTAAGGAAGCGAAAATTCTGGGGATACCGATCATCGGTATAGTGGATACAAATTGCGATCCCGATGATGTGGACTACGTCATTCCCGCGAACGACGACGCCATCAGGTCCATAAAGCTCATCACGATGGCCATCACGGATGCCATCATCGAGGCGGGGCAGGGTGAGAGCTTCGACGTTGGTTACGAAAGCGGTGGGACGACTGAACCCGCTGGTGAAGATGCCGGCGAAGATAGCTATAGCGATTCCTTTGCCGAAGATGCGGGGGACATACCCGCCGGGACGCCCGAAGCGGTGGAGAAAGTAGCAGGCGAAACCACCGATGCCGACGAGGGTGACGCCGCTCCTGCGGAGGCGCTGACTGACAGCGATGGTTTTGCATCAGAAAAAATCGCCGAATACGGCGAGGCCGCGGCGGCAGTTCTTGTGGAGGAGATAACGGAGCAGCAGATCGACGCCCTGCACAAGGCAGAGGAAGCGATTGACAGGACCATTGACGCCATCCACGAGGCCGAAACTATCATCGAAGAGAGCCGCTAGCAAAAAGCGACAGATATATTTGGAAACAGTTTTGCGCAGGATTTTTTCTCGTAGGTGCCGCGCAGACGAATGAAGGAGGATAAGCGGCAGATGCGGAAAAAAGACACACATAGGATGTGAGGGCACTTCGTGCCCCAGTTGCAAAAGAAGGAGATTGAAATGGCAGAGATAACAGCCGCAAAAGTAAAAGAACTCAGGGAGCGCACGGGCGCGGGAATGCTCGACTGCAAGAACGTCCTCATCGAGATGGACGGGGATATTGACAAGGCCATCGACGCGCTCAGGGAGAAGGGCCTCGCGAAGGCCGCGAAGAAGGCCGGGCGCATAGCCGCGGAGGGCCTCGTCCGCATCAATCTGACACCCGACGGCCGGCAGGCAGCGATACTGGAGGTCAATAGCGAAACGGACTTCGTCGCGAAGAACAAGGACTTCATCGACTTTGTGGACAAGCTGTCCGACATCAGCATCCGCGAAGAGAGGACGGGGCTAGACGAATTCCTCGAGGTGAAGTACGACGAGAGCGGGACCATAGGGGACAAGCTCACGAACTTTGTCGCGACCATAGGTGAGAACATCCACGTCAGGAGACTGGAAAAGCATGAGCGCGAAGGCACAGTCTACATCGGCTACCTTCACGGAGCGGGCAAGATCGGCGTGATCATCGGCCTTGAGACCGAGGCAGCCGCAAGCGAGGTGAGCGTCCTCGGCAAGGACATCGCCATGCAGGTCGCCTCGATGAACCCTCTCTTCATCGACGAGAGCCAGGTGGACCCGGAATACATCGAGAAGGAAAAGGAGATACTGATACAGCAGGCCCTCAACGAAGGCAAGCCCAGGGATATCGTCGAGAAGATGGTGCAGGGCCGCCTGAAGAAGGAGTTGAAAGAGATATGCCTGCTAGAGCAGAAGTTCGTGAAGAACTCCGACATCACGGTGAAGCAGCATATCGCGGACTCGTCCAAGGCCATCGGCAAGGACGTCAAGGTTGTGACGATGGTGCGCTATGAGGTCGGCGAGGGCATCGAGAAACGCCAGGAGAACTTCGCCGAGGAAGTGGCGAAGCAGATGGGGAGCTGACACGCGGCATGGCGGGCGAACCAAAATATAGACGGATCATTCTCAAGATCAGCGGCGAGGCGCTAGCCGGGGACAAGGGCTTCGGGCTCGACGACCTCACGCTCGCCTCCGTCGCCTCGGAGATAGGGCAGGTCACGAAGCTAGGCGTGCAGACCGCCCTCGTGGTCGGCGGCGGCAATTTCTGGCGTGGGCGCACGTCGGACAACATGGACAGGGCCACTGCCGACTACATGGGCATGCTCGCCACGGTCGTCAATTCCCTCGCGCTACAGTCGGCCATCGAGTCCACTGGCGTCGAGACGAGGGTGCAGACCGCCATCGAGATGCGCGAGATAGCGGAGCCCTACATCCGGCGGCGCGCCATAGCCCACCTGAACAGGGGCTGCGTCGTCATCTTCGGCGCCGGGACGGGCAACCCTTTCTTTTCTACGGATACGACGGCGGCGCTCAGGGCGGCTGAGATAGACGCGGAGGTCATCCTGCTCGCGAAGAAGATCGACGCCGTGTATTCTGCGGACCCCGAGAAGGATCCGCATGCCGTCAGGTATGACCGGCTCACGCACCAGGAGGTCCTTGAGCGCGGGCTCGGCGTGATGGACAGCACGGCCGCCGCCATGTGCAGGGACAATGGCATACCCGTCCACGTCTTTGCGCTCAAAGGGCGGGGCAACGTCATGAAAGCCGTGCTCGGCGAGCCTATCGGCACGGTCATAGTCTGAGGGAGCTGCCCACGGCGCATGGCCGCATTGCCCATAACAGCCAACTGCTGCATTACACTTATATTATTCATAATATCAGGAGGAAATAAAAATGGCAGACGATGTACAGCAGAGATTGAAAGGGAAGATGGAGAAAACCGTATCCATCCTGAAGGAAAACCTGAACACGGTCAGGGCGGGCAGGGCCAACCCCGCGCTTCTCGACAAGGTATCGGTGGAGTATTACGGGACGCCGACGCCGCTCAAACAGATAGCGAACATCTCCGCGCCCGACCCGAGGTCGCTGCTCGTGGTCCCGTTCGACCCGAAGTCGCTCCACGAAATAGAGAAGGCCATCGGAGCGGCGAACGTGGGTATCAACCCCTCGAACGACGGCAAGTCGCTGCGCCTACAGATACCGCAGCTGACAGAGGAGAGGCGCAAGGAGCTCACAAAGCTCGTCCACAAGTTCGGAGAGGACGCGAAGGTGGCGATCAGGAACGAGCGCCGAGACGCGAACGAGAGGCTGAAAAAACAGGAGAAGGACGGCGAGCTCACCGAGGACGACCTGAAGAACGAGGAGAAGGCGGTCCAGAAGAAGACCGACGAGTGCGTCAAGGATATAGACGGGATCATCGCGGACAAGGAGAAGGAGATACTCGAAGTCTGATGGCCCAGGGAAGTTCGCCCTATACGAAAGGCGCGCCCCGGCACGTCGCCATCGTCATGGACGGCAACGGCAGATGGGCCGAGAGGCGCGGCAAGCTGCGCCTGTCCGGGCACAATGCCGGGATGAACGCGATGACGGAGATCGTACGACATGCTTCTGATTCGGGCGTGGAGTATCTGACGGTCTACGCTTTTTCGACGGAAAACTGGAAGCGGAGCGAAGACGAGGTGTCGGGCATATTCGGCCTGCTCGTGAAGTTCGTGGAGCTGAAGCTGCGCGAACTCGTCGACAACGATGTCGTCGTGTCCGTCATCGGCGACTACTCGTCCATACCGAAGGACGCGAAGGCCGCCCTTGAGCGGACGATAGCCGACACTTCGGCATGCACCGGCATGAGGTTCATCATAGCTCTGGGCTACGGCAGCCGCGCCGACATACTGAACGCCGCGCGGAAGCTCGCTCTGGACGTCGTGGATTCGGGAGGGGACGCCGCGGCCCGGCTCGCCCGCCTTACGGAGTCGGACTTCGCCGCGAAGCTAAGCACGTCGGGCGTGCCCGACCCCGACCTCGTAATACGCACTAGCGGCGAGAAGCGGCTCTCGAATTTCCTGCTGTGGGAGTCCGCATACAGCGAGTTCGTATTCACTGACGTGCTCTGGCCCGACTTCACCCCTGCGGAGTTCGACCGGTGCGTTGCCGAGTACAATGGGCGGGAGCGGAGATACGGAGGCAGGGGATGAAGACGCGGATCAAATCCGGCCTGCTCATGGCGCCCATGCTCGCCGTAGTGTGGGTGGGCGGCTACGTGCTGCTCGCGGCCTGCGTCGCACTCTCCGTATTCGCCGTGAGGGAGTTCTACCGGGCCTTCGAGACGGCCTGCGCTGAGAAGGGCAGGCCGGTCAGGGCGTCGCGCAAAGTGGCTGTCGCCAGCATCATCCTTCTTTACTGTTTGCCTCTCGTGCTGCGGGACGGCTACCTGGCGTGGGCTGTTATTACCGTGGCCATGTGTTTCGCCCTGCTGTTTTTTGGGGACGGCAGGGGTATCGCGGACAGCCTTGTCACGATGGCCGGGCTGTTCTATGTGGCTCTTTTTATTTACTTCATATATGCGATAGACCTGTTTTACGATCCGATGGGTATTGCATCTTTGGTCACGGAAGACGGTTATATAACATCACCTGTTTCTGGGGGTGGTGAGGTGTGGGACAGCGGGTTTTCATGGAACTATAATCTGTTCAACAGTACCAACGGCCTGTTCTGCATCCACGGCTTCCGGTACAACTGGGTCTGGCTCGTCATATTTTCAGCCTTCGCGACGGACATATTCGCCTACTTCACAGGGCGCGCCATAGGAAGGCGCAAGCTCGCGCCCGTGCTCAGCCCGAGGAAGACCGTAGAGGGCA
This sequence comes from Eubacteriales Family XIII. Incertae Sedis bacterium, assembly GCA_031277015.1. GTDB lineage: Bacteria > Bacillota > Clostridia > Peptostreptococcales > Anaerovoracaceae > JAIRPC01. The sequence continues at coordinate 4,878 of JAISLZ010000061.1, forward strand.
GCATAGGCGGCGTAGCAGGCAGCGTGATTGTATGCGGGCTGTTCGGCCACTTCGCCATGCCCGAATTTTTCGCCCACTGCATCGTCATCGGGGTTCTCGGCGGCGTGGTGTCGCAGCTTGGGGATATCACGGCGTCGGCTATCAAGAGGAAGCTCGGCATCAAGGACTATGGCAATCTCATACCCGGCCACGGCGGCTTGCTCGACCGCATAGACAGCCTGATATTCACGGCGCCGCTCGTCTTCATCTATCTGTCGGCGATGGCTTACTGGGAATCAGCGGGGGATTTGGCGCCTATCATATTGAACGGCGTGAAGGGGGCGTGGTAGGGAGATGAAACGCGTCGCGATACTGGGGTCAACAGGCAGCATAGGCACACAGGCGCTAGAGGTCATCGCGTCCAATCCCAAGCGCCTCGCCATATCGATGCTGACGTGCAACAGCCGAGTGGACGTGCTGCGCGGGCAGATCGACAGGTTCCGGCCGAAGGCCGTCTGTGTGGGCAGGAAAGCGGATGCGGCCGAGCTCGGGCGCGAGTACCCAAGACTGAAAATCTATTGCGGCGCGGAAGGCATCAAGGAGGCGATAGGCACCGTGGACTGTGATGTGGTGCTGAACGCCATCGTCGGCATCGCTGGCCTCGAGCCTACCATCGAGGCTGTGAGGAAGGGCGGGCTCACGGTCGCCCTCGCGAACAAGGAGTCCCTCGTGACGGCGGGGCGTATCGTCATGGAGGCGGCAAGGGCGTCGTCAGTGCCCGTCATACCCGTGGACAGCGAGCACAGCGCCATCTTCCAGTGCCTCGCCGGGAACGACGAGAACACCATCAAAAGGATCATACTCACAGCGTCGGGCGGGCCTTTCAGGGGCTTCGCGCGCGACAGGCTGACCTCTGTGACGGTGGGCGACGCCCTCATCCACCCGAACTGGAAGATGGGGCGCAAGATCACCATCGACTCCGCCACCATGATGAACAAGGCGTTCGAGCTCATCGAGGCGAAGTGGCTGTACGGCATGGAGGCGGGGCGCATCGAGGTGGTCGTCCACCCGCAGAGCATAGTCCATTCCCTCGTCGAGTTTGACGACGGCGCCGTAATGGCGCAGCTCGGCCATCCTGACATGAAGGTCCCCATCTCCTATGCGTTCTCAGGCCCTGACAGGTGGATGACGGGGACGCGCGGCCTCGACCTGATCGCGCTCCGCTCGCTGTACTTCGAGGAGCCGTCGGGCGAGGCGCGCAGGAGCCTCGACCTCGCCTACAGGGTGATGCACGACAGCGAGGCGACCGGGCACGACAGCGGCGCCGTGGCCCTGAACGGGGCTAACGAGGAGCTCGTCCGTCTTTTTCTCGAAGGCAAGATACAGTTTGTGGATATACTGGATACGCTCGAATATCTGATAGACAGCCACAGGCCCATGGCCATAACGTCTATCGAGGATGTCTTTGTTGTGGACCGGGCCGCCCGCCGCGCAGTGCTGGAGCGCCTCGTGGTTGAACCATTGTTATCTTAAGACTTTATATACTCAAAATAAAATGTAACAGCATCAAATTGAAACGTTTTTTTTAATTATTTATTAATTTATACTTGCAAGTTTCTATTCTTCTTATACAATAGATCTAACAGACTTAACTAATGTTAAGGCTATTTACAAAAATAAAGGATTGTTAAAAAGGGAGAAAGTTACATGCATCTATCTCTTGAAGATCGATATTACTTAAAACTCAAAGCCGTCTACTTATATTATATTGAAGACAAGACTCAGGCTGAAATATCGGAACTGCTCCATGTATCAAGGCCAACGTTAATAAGGCTTATAAAAGAAGCCCGTGATGATGGTCTGGTGTCTATAACGATAAATGATACGCGACACAGCAGGAACCATATCGAACTTGAAAGAGAGCTTTGCTCAAAGTTGAACTTAACAGATGCGCGGATTGTGAATTCAGTCAGTGATACGCAGGATGCAATTAATAACAGTATAGGAACAGCTACTGCCAGATATCTTGTAAGTTTGCTCAAGACGGGGTTGGTTATAGGAATCGGTTGGGGAAATACCCTCCAAACAATGATTAAACACATACAGGCAGATCCTCGCATCAAAAATTTAGAATTCGTGTCGCTTATTGGAGGACTAAACACCGAGGATGGGAAGACTTATTCCATGTTCGCGAATACATTATGCGAAAGCATTGCTTCTAATTATAGCGACTCAACCGTTGCAATGCTACATGCTCCGCTTGTCGTACGTACCAAAAATGATGTGCAGGCATTGCTCAATTCAAGTAGCCTTTCTATCACTTTTGCAAAAATGCAAAAGTTGGATGTAGCCGTCGTGGGAATTGATGGTGATCCATTACATTCGACAACGCTCAGGTTGGATAAATCACTGAATAAAAGGAGGGATGAAATTATAGCTAAGCAATGCGTCGGAAATATATGTGGAAGATTTTATACTAAGACAGGGAAGATGGGTTTTTTGGATTTTGAAGACAGACTGATTTCAATAAAAACAGATGAGTTGAAGGCGACCCCCATCGTCATCGGTGCAGCAGGAGGGAAACATAAGATTGAATCCATTATCGGAGCTTCACGAGCATCGCTGTTCAACATTCTTATCACCGATGAACGTACGGCAGAAGAACTGGAAAGGAATGCGTAAAAATGAGTTGTTATATTGGTATTGATGCAGGTACTAGCGGAGTAAAGACGATCGTGATAAATGAAGAAGGCAAACTTCTTGGGTCCGGATACCAGGAATGTGATTTGATTACACCTCAACCCGGCTATGCAGAGCAATATCCCGAAACATGGTGGCGGGCGCTTAACTTGTCAGTCCGCCAGGCCATATCTATGAGCGGTAAGAGAGACGAGATTCGGGGAATAGGTTTCTCCGGTCAGATGCAGGGATGTACTTTATTGGATAAAGATATGCGCCCGATACGCAATTGCATATTATGGTTGGATCAACGTTCTTCGGATGAAGTTAAAGATATCGAGAATATCCTTACAGAGGATGAGATGTTTGAGATTGCAAATAACTATTGCCTTAATAGCTATTGGGCTCCAAAGCTTTTATGGATCAAAAAAAACGAACCCGACAATTACGATAAAATATACAAAGTCCTTTTCCCTAAAGACTATTTGAGATATCGCTTGACCGGAGAGATAGCAACCGATGTAAGTGATGCATCTCTTTCATTTTTTGAGGACGTGCCTGGTCGTAAATGGTCGGATATTCTTCTAGAGAAAATCGGGATATCAAACGATATCGTACCGGAAAACCTGTATGAATCCAGTGATATTGCCGGATATTTACTGCCATCAATTGCGGAAGAATTTGATCTTCCTGCAGGAATTCCAGTTGTGGCGGGCGCTGGCGATCAGCAGGCTGGGGCTATTGGATCCGGCATTGTTAGAAACGGAGTGATAGGTTCGGCTATAGGGACATCTGGAGTGATCTTTGGTTGTTCAGACAAACCTTTCATCGATAGACAGCGACGTGCAATGTTCAGTATGGCTCATGCTGTCCCGCAAAAATGGTCATATCTCGGCTTGGTACTTTCCGCGGGTGGCTCTTTTAAGTGGTTAAAGAACCTAATATTTGCTGACGATAAGTACGTGATTCCAGTAGGATGCCAAAATACTTTTGAATATATGGATAAACTTGCCGAAAAGGCTGTATCTGGATGTGAGGGACTCATATTCTTACCATACCTGAACGGAGAAAAAACGCCTCATGATGACGCAAATGCCAGAGGTGTATTCTTCGGCCTCTCTTACCGTCACAGTATTGTAGATATTTGTCGTAGCGTAATGGAGGGAGTTACGTTCGCGTTACGGGATACCATAGAAATCTGTCGAGAACTCGATGTTGATATTGAGGAGGTGCGTGCTACCGGGGGAGGATCGAAGAGTTCATTATGGCGACAAATACAGGCAGATATATTCAGAACAAAAGTGATTTCAATGAATCTAGAGGAAGGGCCAGCAGCAGGAGCTGCTATATTGGCAGCAGTGGGCGCAGGTTCATTCGCTTGTATCGAAGAAGCATGCGATGCCATCGTAAAAATTGAAGACGTGACCTATCCTATTCCTGAAAATGTAAAAATCTACAACGAGTATTATGACACCTATAAGAGTCTCTATTCTACGTTAAAAAACGTTTATTCGTCTCATTCGGATATCGTTAATAAATATTTTGACTGAGTAGTTGGTTATTGCACCGATAATTGAAGATATTCTTATTGGTGAGAGCAGTAAATCAGTAGATGAATGTATTTACCAATCATAAATATCCCATGCACTTTCAATGTCCTCCTCTGTGGATTTCCTTGGAATAATAGTTGTATCAATATATGTGGGGCTATCTGTGTTTGGGACGGCTGCACCGGATAAAAAATCAAGCATTTTTGACATAGCCATTCTGCCTATTTTATAAGCGGGTACATTCACTGTAGAGAGCGAAGGATTGATGAGCGTTCCGGCATAGATATTATCGGTACCTATTACCGCGATGTCTTGCGGTATTCTTATACCGTTTTCTTTGAATGCTTTGATTGCGCCGATTCCTATCTCATCGTTTGCTGCAAAAACAGCCGAAAATTCAACATTGGACCAGTTGTCAGCAAGCTCCAAAGCTAATAGATAACCGCTTGAAGGTGTAAACATACTCTCACGCACTATTGAGGCATCAAATTCTATCCCATTGTTGTCTAGCGCTTTTTTATAGCCGTTGAAGCGCCTGACACTTACATCTCTGTTCATCGGTCCACTAATGTGGGCTATTTTTTTATGGCCGAGTCCAATCAAATATTCTACGGTTTCATATGCTGATTTTTCATAGTCGGATAGTATGGATTCTACTCCGGAAATTTTGATGTGACGTTCAAGACTTATTATCGGTATTTTTTTCTTTCCATGAGTGATAGCTTTCATCGTGTTCATGCATGCCTGGCCATATTCATTGTCAACTGTTGCGTAGCTCGATATTATGATTCCATCAGGCGGTGCATACAGAAACCTGACAAGAGCATCACGCTCTTTTTTTTGGTCGCTTTCGGTAGGGTATACATTTATCAGGTATTCGGAATCAAAAGAGACATCCTGTATCCCTTTCAACATACTTGAATGAAAGGGATGATAAAAAGTGGGAAGTATCACTCCCACATTATATGATTTGTTTCCTCTCAATATACTGGCCATTGGATTCGCAACATAGCCCAATTGATCGATTGCGTTATTAACGCGTTTGACAAGTTCAGGGCGCACATATTTGTTCCCTGTCCTTACGTTTGAAACGGTTGCAGGGGAAACTCCCGCTAATTCCGCAACATCTTTGATACTTGGATGCATGAGCATGAGTATTCACTTTCTTTAAATGACGCATTTATAGATATTATATAAAAAAATATAAAATTTCGCAATTATGCGTATTGACTCAAAAAATAGCACCGAAATAAGTATCGCTGACTCAAAATAAAACAGAAAAGAATAAATGAAAAAATATTGACAAACAGTTTTAAAAAGCATATCATGATTTCAGTAAAAGGTTTTACCAAAACCGTCCAGAAGCGCTTTAACGAGATAGACTATCAAAATTATCATTATGGAATGGAGATCGAGATGAAAAAAGAGTTTATTATTACAATTGATAGAGATTCGATATTTGATCGTGACAGTGAGGCGTTTGCGCGTTGTCAGAGGTTACGGAATCAGGTCATCAATGCAAAATCGTACATTTGTCTTGAGCGGGCCAGACTCATTACTCAGTCATACAAAGAAACCGAAGGTATGCATCCGCTAATGCGTAGGGCGAAAGCTATAGAAAAAATCCTCTCAGAAATGTCAGTATATATTTTGCCGGATGAACTAATAGTCGGTCATCAGGCAGGAAAACAGCGTAGCGCACCTCTGTTCCCTGAATTTGCAGTAGAGTGGATAGATGAGGAAATTGAAACTTTTGAAGAACGGCCTCAGGATTCTTTTATTCCTTTCAAAGAGGATATTGAAGAATACCGAAAGAACATCGTGCCTTATTGGAAAGGTAAGACCATGTCTGACAGGGTACAGTCATATATCACAGATGACATTCGCCTACAAAGGTATGATGCGAACGTTATATCCTTGGGACTTCATGAAGATGGAGGTTTAGGTCATGTGCTTCTCGATTATGGTTTGCTATGTCGTGAGGGACTGGACGGATTCATTAAAAAATGCCAGAGGCAAAAAGATGAACTTGATCTTACGAAACCGGACTCGTTGGATAAACGGCTTTGGTATGAATCAGCAATAAGTTATTGTCAATCGACGATCAAGTTTGCGCATAGATATGCAAATCAAGCTCTATCCATGATGAAAAATGAGCATGATCCAAAACGTAGAGCGGAGCTTGAGAAAATTGCGAAGGTTTGCAGACGTGTACCTGAATTTCCGGCTGAAAGTTTTCATGAAGCAATGCAATCATTGTGGTTTTGCCAAATTGTACAGCAAGTTAACGATAACGGCGTGTCGTATACTATCGGGCGTTTTGATCAGTTTATGTATCCATATTATGCGTCAGACATTGAAGATGGTGTGCTTACCAAACCGGAAGCTCAAGAATTACTGGAAGCGTTTTGGGCGAAGATAACAGAGCCCATAAAAGTATACAGAAAAGATGATGCAAAGATACATGCTGGATATCCTATGGGACAAAATCTAGTCATCGGCGGTGTAAAACGCGATGGAAGTGATGCTACAAATGATCTTTCGTATCGCTGTATAGAAGCACATATGCATATGCTATTAATGCAGCCCAATTTTTCTGTCAGACTTCATAACAATACACCTGATGAATTTATGGAAAAAGTTGCCGATGCTATTCGTATGGGTAATGGAATGCCGCAAATACTTAACGACGAAGTATATGTGGAAGCTATGACAAAACTTGGTGTATCCCTTGAAGATGCGCGAGATTATGCTCCGGTTGGATGTGTGGAAAATGCACCGCTTGATGCATGGCACAGAGGCAATGGCGGTTATTACAATTTGGCGAAGGTTGTTGAGCTAGCATTGAATGACGGTAAGTGCAATATCAGCGGGAAACAGGTAGGACCTCATACTGGAAAACCGGAAGATCTCAAAGACTTTGATTCAGTGAAAAGAGCCTATGAGGAGCAAATGAATTATACTACAACCATATCAGTGCGCCTTAATGCTATTATTGACGAAGTACAAGCTGAACTTATACCTATACCGTTTACTTCACTTCTAATTGGGCCTTCTTGTCTTGAGAAAGGTATTGATGCATTGAAAGGTGGTGCAAAATATAATTGGACCGCTCCGTTAGGACTTGGCGTCGCCAACGCCGGGGATTCTCTTTATGCGGTAAAGAAAACAGTATTTGATGATACGAAATATACAATGCGTGAATTGTGTGATGCCCTAAATAACAATTTCGCAGAAAGAGAAGATATGCGGCAGTATCTGTTAAATAGAGTAGAGAAATATGGAAATGATGAGGAAGAAGTAGACAAAATGACCCATTATGCTGCGGATGTATTTTTTGATTCTTTGGAAGGGTACGAGGGATATCATGGTGGCCCGTTTGTAGGGTCGTTTGTTCCGGTTGCTGCAAATGTGGCATTTGGGTACACTACGGCCGCAACTCCGGACGGGAGGCTTTCCGGTACCATATTGGCAGACGGTGTTTCTCCATCTAATGGAGTTGATCATAACGGTCCTACCGCTGCGCTCAAATCTGTCTGTTATGGACTCGATCACCTGAGGTGTCCAAACGGAGTTATCTTCAATCAGAAATTCAATCCAACCGTACTGCAAGGCGATGAAGGTCTAAGGAAATTCATGGCGCTCATTCGTGCGTATGTCAAGATGCGGGGTGGGCACGTACAATTCAATGTGGTTTCTGCCGATAAACTGCGCAAAGCACAAAAGACGCCGGAAAAATACAAAGGCCTAGTCGTAAGGGTTGCGGGTTATAGTGCATTTTTTAACGAACTTTCTAGAGATGTGCAGGATTCTATAATAACGAGGACGGAAAATGCAGCAATCTGATTAGAAT
>JAISLZ010000082.1 GCA_031277015.1 Eubacteriales Family XIII. Incertae Sedis bacterium
GAAAAATCCTTCACAAGCGCCCTCTACGCTGGATAAGCGTTGAGCCATCCTGTTTCGAGAGCCGACGTATATTATACGTCCTAAGCACACTACATGTCAATATATATTTTCTGGAAATAATACTTAGTTCTGTATTATTACCTTACCAGACATAAATCTACCGCAGACCATCGGCAAAAGGCTACATACCTTGCCCACCAGCAACGTGGCGAGGGCAGACGAACAACAGATGCAGGAATCGTCTTTTGTCAAGTCACCTAAGCACAGAGCAGATAGGGGAAGAATCGCTCGGTTGGGGAAGATACGGCTACAGCTTCGCGATATATTCCTTGGAAAGCCCCGTGCGTGTCGCGATGAGCGCGGCATCCATAATCGCGATGTGGTTGCGCCGCTGCTCATCTTCCCTGATAGCGTTTATCCACTCCGTAATGGCTGTACTCAATCGCTTCAACGCACGAATTTGATGCTGTTATAATATGCTTGGCTAGTAGAACGCTCTATAATATTGAGGCCGCTCTTGAATCCGAACTCTTTAGCCGTCTGTACATCAGGAAACTGCGGCCAGTCTTTTACCAGCCAATTATAAGCGGTTGGTGAATCTATATCTTTTAAATAGCGAAATTCGAGATAATGCACATTGTTTTTCACTGTACCACCATTGAAATATGCTCTATCTTGATACAAAAATCGTTGTATTGTTCCGGAATGGTCAACTATAACATCTATATAGCCATGACTACAAGTATAGGAATCCCCCGTCAACTGATTGTATTCATTACTATCCACATCTGGGCCGCCAACTATAACTCTGAAACCGAGATCAATAACAGAACCATCTATGGCAACACCCGTAGCAATACTAGCCGTCACTCCGTGATCCGTATACAATTTATCAAGGTGACCGCCAAATCCCCCATATTCTCCATACCATTCACTCAATAATGCTTGCGTCGCAGTTATTTGGGTTCTGAACCGAGCATCCATTTCTGCATATTTTGCCTTGTCGAAATACCCCGTCAGCGCGGGGATGGCGATGGCGGCGAGTATCGCGAGTATGACGAGGACGACTATGACCTCCACGAGGGTGACGCCCGCGCGCTCCCTTCTGTTCGCCAATCTTTCCTTTAGAATCATGTTCATTTCGATTTCCCTTCCTTCCAATTAACCATTGCGAGGTATCGGTGCCGATACCAATTGATAACTTTGTTTGTAGTGGGCGCTGCCGGGTTCCCGAGGGTTGCATTGTGACGAGCCGTGTATTTTCATCGCGAAGATAACAGGGACTTTGGGCTGCCAGCTTTCTCCAAGCGTAGCTGGGACAAGAAAGTGGCAGCCCACAGTCCGTGAGTGAGTGATAGAAAACATAGGTGAGGAGCACCGGCAATCCCGAGGGAAGCCCGGCACGCACACGCATCCAAGCACGCAAATACGCGAGGCAGATAGTCCGCTTCGCGTATTTATCAATACTAATATATAAAAGAAAAAATCGGCCGAGATGGTCGGGCTTAATTCAACGTGCCCTCCCTCTGATATAGCCTGCCGTCTGAACCCGCTCCGCCGATCAGAGATCGGCGTGGAAAAGGTGAATTTATATAGGCTTCCTTCGCGTGACGAAAGAGGCGAAGCTATATAATTTCGCCCCCCCCTTGGAAATATCTGGAAGCGAAATGTGCTTCGAGAGGGGCTCTATTGATGTTGTGGGTTTAGTCACATTCATTCTAATTCATCCACCCTGTGTATAATTTTCTGCCACAACAATCATATACCGGGTTCCGCGCCTTGTCAAATTTTCAACATGGAAACACGCAGTCCCACCCGAGAGACACGTACTTGAACGCATTCGAAATGTCCTTTTTTGACTCCATCCTTATCTCGATGTCGTTGTCGGTGATGCCGCGATACGTCGCCTTAGGCGAAGGGTGATCGTCTTTGCGCGAGGCGATTCCGGACGGCGTTATCTGTGCCCGCAACTCATCTTCCGGACGCGCGCTTCCCGTCGGCGCCCCCCTATCTGAGAAGGACGGTTCATAGAATAGAACGCGGCGGCGGCTACCGATGTTCTTCCCCATGAAGGATTCCGCCGATTTCGCACCCTCAGAGATGAGGGCATGGCTACGCTCCGCCTTGATGGATGACGGTACCTGACCGTCCATATTCGCGGCTGGAGTGCCGGCCCGCCGCGAATATCTGAATACGTGGACGCGAGAGAATCCCACCTCCCTTACCGCGCCGAGCGACGCCTCGTGGTCCGCGTCGGTCTCACCCGGGAAGCCCGCAATGATATCCGTCGTTATCGAGAACAGCGGGTCATGCATTTTCAGCGCTTCGACTATTCGGATGTAATCTCCCATGGTGTAGCCTCTCCTCATAGCGGACAGAACAGCGTCAGAACCGCTCTGTAGCGAGAGATGAAGGTGCGGACAAAGCCGCTCGCGTTTCACGAGTTCGCGTACATACGCTGCGTCGATGACGGTCGGCTCGAGGCTACTGAGCCTGATACGAAAATCGCCGCCTATGCTCGAAACAGCGTCTACCACGTCGATAATGCCAAGTCCCAGTTCCCGGCCGTAAAGGGCCGCGTTCACTCCGGTAAGCACGATCTCCTTGTAGCCATTCGCGACGAGGGCACTAGCCTCCGCTGCGATGTCGTCCAGCCCTCTGCTACGCACGCCACCACGCACGCGTGGGACGATGCAATATGAACAGCACCTATCACAGCCGTCCTCGATCTTGACGTATGCCCTCGCGCGGCCCGCGAGCCCGGTCACAAACACCTCGGGCTCGCAATTGGGGAGTTCTGTTTTAATAAAAATATGATCCGCGAGCAGTTCAGGCAGACGCTTCTTGTCCGAATTGCCGACGAGCATGTCCACCTCTGGCATGCCCTTCAGACTTTCGCCTACCGTCTCCGCATAACATCCAGCAAGCACAGTCAGAGCGTTCGGATTGAGACGCTTCGACCTGCGCGCAAGATTGCGCGATTTCCTGTCTGCTAGACCTGTGACTGTGCATGAATTGATCACATATATATCCGCTTTCTCGTCTGGAGGCACCACCTCGCACCCTAGAGAGACCAAGCGCTCGGCCAGCGCCTGAGACTCGTACTGATTGACCTTGCATCCAAGTGTGTAGAACGCTACCCTCGTGTTCTTTTCGCTATTTCGTGAAATCATATACTACAGAGGCCCTTTACATCTCCAGCTCATACATGACCATGGCTATGGCGGCCGGCCCCGCGGTCTCCGTCCTGAGGATCGTGCCACCGATGGAGCACGGCACTGCTCCCGCGCCCTCTATAGCAAAAGCCTCCGAGTCGGTGAACCCGCCTTCGGGGCCTATGACCAAGGCGACACGTGGACCACTATGCAGAGTAACTCCGTCATCAATCCCATGGCGAGCCGAATATCCACGTAGCACGCACTTGATAGTCGCCCTGTCCTCGTTCTCGTAGGGAAATAACATAAGGTCATATTCGCCAAAGGTCTCAACGGCTTCTTCAAGAGTCAGAGGCGTATCGACGACAGGGACGGCCTCCCTTCCAGACTGCTTGGAGGCTTCCTGAGCAACACGCTGCCAGCGCCCTACCTTGCGCGCCATGTCATTCGGCTTGGGCACGCTCCTCTCCGAAAAGACGGGAACGAACCGCACGGCGCCGAGCTCCGTTGATTTTTGTATGATAGTCTCCATCTTGCCATGCTTAGGCACACATTGGTACAGCGTGACCTTAACGCGCGGCTCTGGAGCATGAGTGATATTGACGATGAAAAGCCGCACGGCATCCCCTATCTCATTTATCCTGCACGTATATTCCATCCCCTCGCCACCTACCGCAATGAGGTTATCGCCGGGATTCATGCGCAACACGTCCCTGATATGCCGGACATCGCCCGGATCCTCGATATATACCATGCCATTCATTACGGCGCCCTCTCCTACGAAAAATCTGCGCACAGCTTCAGCCACTCCCCTCTGTGCTCGGACGAGATCGAGATGAATCCCGCATCCATGAGCGCCTTCCTCATATCGAGCTCCTCGTCCGTGAGCAACCCGGAGACGATGAGCCTGCCGCCGCTTAGGAGCAATGAGGGAAGCGTCTCCGCTATCCGCCTGATGAGCCCGCTGGTGAGATTCGCCGTCACTATATCATATATTCCTAAATCCAGCGCAATCTCCCTGATATCTCCCTTAACCAGATCCACGCGGCCCGCCACGCCGTTGAGTTTGAAGTTAGACGACGCGGAAACGGCGGCATCCTCGTCGTATTCCACGGCCATAACTCTGCCCGCGCCGAGCAGGACCGCCGCTATCGCGAGTATGCCCGAACCTGTGCCGATATCTAGCACGCTCAGTCCTGGCCGGACTACACGCTCGAGTTCTGCGAGGCACATCGCCGTAGTTTCGTGCGACCCTGTGCCGAAGGCCATGCCTGGATCTATCGTCAACAATATATCGCATCCGCTTGCGATAGGGACGATGTCGCCGGAGGTGCCTGGAGGCGCTTCTAAGGCTACGCCTGATGGTTCCCCTGCTGTGACCTCCCAAGCGGGGCGCACGATGATGCGCTCAGTCGCACGAAACGACTTGAATCTTTCCTTCCACGTTTCCTTCCATTCGTCCAAAAGCGGCGCGGATTCCGCATACAACCGGCCTAAGTCCGCGTCTCGCCCGAAGTCTCCGTACTGCTCGCTCGCTTTCAGCATCATAAGCCCTATCTTGAACTCCGAGAGAAGCTCTCTGCCCTCGTCGTCGTTCCGCGTGTAGAATGTCAGCACAGCTTCGCTACCGCCCGTTTTATCCGCCAACCCTTCATCTAAATAGTCCCAGCCTAGCCAGTCCTTTGCGTCGACGATCGCTTTGAGATCATTCCTATCCTCTATACTGACCTCGACAATGCCGTAGCGCATGAGCAAGGCGGTAACAGGTTCGACACCCGAGGTGGTGGTATATATCTTCGTCTCTATGAAATCCATATGGCTCAACGGAAGGACCTCGCCGACACCAGGCCGTAGGCGGGCTCTGCCGCGAGCGCGGCGCGTTTTATCGCGGCTGCCGCCATGTCGGCCGCAATGCATGACACGGCGTCGGCGTCGGCTTTCACATAGCCAGACGCCATCGCGAATACTGCGTCACCGTCCGCCGAAGTATGCGCGGGACGCACTGCTCTCGCGATACCATCGTGCGCGACAGTCGCCATCCTGCACACCTGCGGCTTCGTCATCTCCACGTTTGTCACGACGCATACGAGCGTCGTATTGCGGGAAATCCCATCCATTCCGTCCGCTACCACGTCATCTTTACCGCCCGTGAGCGCGTCCCTCCCGGATTTGACGGCCGCATATATTTCGTCAGCCATCCCAGAGATGACAGCGCCGTCATTCGACAGCATCCCGGCTATGATCTCCCCTGTATCGGGGTCATGCACATCACCTACGGCGTTGACGGCGACCACGGCGCCGACCTTGACGTCCTCCACCCGCACCGCGGCGAACCCGAGGCCCGACTTCATCATGCGCGCCGGCCCCAGGTATTTGCCGACCGTCGCACCCGTGCCCGCGCCGAAGTTGCCTTCGCGCAAGTGCCCGCCTGAGAACGCCTGCTCGCAGGCCGCGCGGCCCATCGTCCGGTCAGGTCGCGCACGGGCATCCCCGACGATCAAATCAAACAGAGAGGCGCCGCAGACTATCGGTATTCTGGCGGCACTTGTATCGTATCCTATGCCCCGACCTTCGAGATACTCCATGACGCCCGAGGCTGCTTCAAGCCCGAACGCGCTGCCACCGGACAGGACCACCGCGTGAATGCGCTCTATCCTCCGATCAGGGGACAGAAGGTCCGTCTCGCGCGTAGCGGGCCCACCGCCGCGCACGTCCACCCCGGCCACCGCCCCAGCAGGGCAAACGACTACGGTACATCCCGTCGCTCTCTCCGAGTCCTCGGCCCCTCCAAATAGGAATCCCTCTATCCCTCTTATGTCGATATCAACGGCCGTCATCAGTCCATCCCTTCCGTATCTCGTCGCGCAGGCTCTTAGCGTCCGTCACGTACGGGCCGCTGTTCCTTTTCTTCAGCCCATAGGCCGCGATATAGGCAAACGACACGAACACCACACCGCCTATGATATTGCCGAGAGTGACGGGCGGCAGGTTCTTTCCTAAGAACGACGCCCACGTCAGCCCGTCTATCTGCTGCTGGGTCACACCGATGTCCATGGCGGCGCGGGCTAGAGCCGGATCGGCCTTAGCAAATATCCCCGCGGGTATGTAGTACATGTTCGCGACGCTGTGCTCAAATCCCGATAGCACGAATACCATAATCGGGAAAAATATAGCCGCAATCTTACCCGTTACGGTGCTCGAAGCATATGCCAACCACACAGCGAGGCACACGAGCCAGTTGCACAAGATGCCGAGCACGAGCGCGGCGGGAAAGCTCAGAGATGCCTTGCCGGCCGCAATCTTGATAGTGACAGCGCCGAGAAGGTCCGCTCCGCTGTGCAGTTGGCCGCCAACCACGATGAACCATGCTATCAGCATAGCTCCGATAAAATTGCCGATATAGACGATACCCCAATTGCGCAACAGACCGCCGCAACTCACACGGCCCGCCGCGACGGACCCCGCGATGAGCACGTTCCCAGTAAAGAGTTCCGCCCCCGCAATGACGACGAGTATGAGGCCCACGGGAAAGATCGCGCCCGCGAGCGCCTTGCCGAGCCCAAAAGTCGACGGTTCCGCGAGCAGGCCGTACGCGGCAAAGCTCGAGCCTTCCGCGCCGAAAGCGATGAAAGCGCCCCCAAGCACCGCGAGCACGAGGAGCTTCACGAAGCCGCTGTTCGCCCGGTCCGCCGCGGCGACCAGACTGGCTTCGAGGATTTCATCCGGTTTCAGTATCTTGTCCATATGGCCTGCAGCCCTTTCATGCACATCATCCGCTTCATTACATAATTATATAATACATGAGCAGCGCCACGCGAGCCGATTTTTCGGAAGATGCCTCGGCGGAACAATAGCCGTAGCTGCCCCTGTTGTGACTGTGGTGAATGCCGTCAAAGCTCACGCGCGATGAGGGCCGCGCCCAGCGCACCGCACAGTTGCGGAACGTCAGGTACGATGACGCCGACACTCTGCCCACCGCGCTCTCCCAGCTTTTCCCCCAGCGCCTTCACAACGCCCGCGTTTTGCGCGACTCCGCCCGTCATGATGTAGGGCGGCTCCGCCCCTAGACGATAAGCCATGCCAGCTACACGGCCCGCGATGGCAAGATCAACGCCCCACACGATATCCTCCACTCTCAATCCCTTCGCGATGAGCGATATGACCTCCGACTCGGCGAATACGGCGCACATGCTCGATATGCCTACTACTTTATGGGGATGTAGGCCCGTCCCAGCCATCTCATCAATGCCGAGTTCGAGCGTGTCCGCCATGAGCTCGAGAAAGCGCCCCGTACCCGCCGCGCATTTATCGTTCATCGAAAACTCCATCACGCCACCGTTCGGCTTCATGCGTATGACCTTGCTGTCCTGCCCGCCTATGTCTATCACCGTACGCGCCTCGGGCACGAGGCTGTGCGCTCCCCTAGCGTGGCATGTGATCTCCGTCACGTTCTCAGCGGTGAACGGCACGGATGCCCTGCCGTATCCTGTGGCTACTACGGCGGCCATATCCTCCATCGTCATGCACAGTCCCGCAGTGCGCCCCGCCTCGGCGAGAGCATCCGCAAGCGCAGCCCGCGCGGCGTCCGCGCTGTTCGCGCCAGAGGGCACGGAGACCGCCGCGACAATATTCGCGTCCCTGTTGATGATGACGACATTCGTGGAGGTGGATCCGCTGTCGATCCCGGCATAATATTTATGTCGCATAACCTTATCTCCCCTCTTACCCTCAAAGCGGATGGATAGCTCATTCCGCGCGCCAGAATCAAGGATACCGTTGCTTTCAAAGAACGCCTGCAGACGCGTGACGAGCTGTCCGGATGATGCCGCCGTGAAGTCGGTATCGACCTTCAGCACGGGTATTTCCCGCGGCATCTGCGCGTACTCAAAGCCGTAGAAATCGCAAAACTGTATAGTGTGGTACACGACAGCCTTAAGACGCGTGTCATCCGTAAATGAGCGCCGTGCGCCGATATCGTTCATTCTCATGCACGGCGCCTGCGAAAGCAGGCGCCGTGCATACCTATACATTAGCTCATACAGATCAGAGTATGTGCCCGCGATATTTGGCATATCCGTGAAATGACGTTCCCGCGATCCGCAGGTAAGGTCGCGAACAGGGAGACTGCTGAATCTTCCGATAGATTTCATAAGCGCGCGCGGCGCGCGCGCTCCCATGACGGCAACATAGCCCTCTCCGCCACGCACTGAATCATCATTCGCATCCGAACACGCTCGCAGGAAGGCGGCGGCGTCAAATACACGTCCGCTGTATCTCTCATACCCGGATATGAAGTCTACGATGTTCCGCGAGTAAGAGCGTGCGGCCTCGTCCGTCGTTACGCGCGGCAATCCCAGGATAAACGGCTTCACATCCGGAACATTGGAGGCAGCATCCGCCGCAAGCACGTCGCGCACCCGCTTCATCGCATCGCAACAGTCCGTGAACACCACCGCGTCATATCCTGCGCCACGAAGGCGCTCGAGGACGGACTTGGCATAACCGCATAGGCTCGGCCATACGCGGCTGTCCGCGTAGTCGTACGACGCCATCTCGGGCAACAGAAACGAGGTATCATCACCGAATCCAGCAAGTACCTCTATGGGAGTGTATTTGCAGACATAGCCTATAGTTTTTACGTCTTTGCTGTCAAGCATATTTTTTTCAACCTTTATATATATTCCCAATCAATGAATCACATCCATAAACGTGTTTTCCTATTTTATATAACGACGCTTCCTATTCACGCGCTCTGCCCATTCAATACTTCAAGGAAGGCCTGCAGGCGCGTGGCAAACTGACCCGCATTTGTCCCCCTCCGGTCACATGCGTCGCCGTCTATAATGAGCGTGTCCACCTCGGCGGCCTTCAGTGCATTGCGTAGCAGGAAAGCGCCACCGTTGGAATGTTTGCAGCCCCAGTGACAAAATATCACGGCTCCGTCCGCGCGGAGCTTCTTCGCCATCCTCGTCACCGATGCGACGCGGCGCTCCACGCTCCCGTTAAAATGATTCGTGACGAGCCTACGGGCCATAGATCCCAATATATCTGTCTCATCGATGCTCACTTGCTGGTCATAGTTCAGGTCGCTCATGAGTAGAGTGTATCTGTCTGAGAAGTCTAGTATCTCTTTCAGAGGCTCTACGTAGTATGGTAGCACATGACACCACAGGAGACGCTTATGGGCATGCATACCCACACATCTTTCCACGCCGCCGGACGACGATCCGATTATGTCCTCGTATTGCATGCGAAAAAAGGTACGGGCTTCGTCCGTGCCAAGCAGATTGTGGCCCACGAGTATACGGTGCATCTCCGCGGCGACATAGTTGGTGAAATCGCGCGACGCGAGCTCGCCTATGAATTTCCGTTGGTACTCGACCGACGCGTTCGTATTTCGGACAGCGCGCATCAGGGCGCCTTTGTCCATTCGGTGTCCCATGCCGTCCTCCAGATGTCGAACCATATCCTCGAGTTGTCTCCGCACGTAGCATACGGAATCTTCCGTAACCTCGTATGGGATATCTATATAAAATTCATTTACTCCGTAGTGTGCGGCCACCGTGCGAAACGTGTTCGTGTTCGCATCGCAGACAGAGCTTGAAGCCACGATAAAGCGAGGCTTAGGCACGAGGCCCGCGAGCACGGCCCCTATGAACGCCCTATGATACGAACAATACGTCTCCGGCACGCCATGCTCCGCCGCATAGTCAAGGAAGCCGCGCTCGCATTTGCCGCCTGACAATATAGATGAGAACCCTTCGGCGCATAGAGGGTGAAGACCCATCGCGTGAAGCAGTTCTGCCGGCGCGAACATATTGACGAGGGCCAGGCGAGAAGGCTGCGATAACGCCATACGCATGGATCGCACGGAGAGCTGCTCCAGGAATATCTGTGATGGCAGACGCGCGTCTACACGCTTGGCGCCCAGCCTTCTCTGCTGCACCGCGCAACCAAGCCGTAGGAGCCCGCGCGTGAAACGCGGGTGGCGGCGAAAGTTCCTGCTCACGGTTTCCCCGAAAAAATCCACTACATCCATTAGCAAATAATACCCGAATGGCGACTACAAATCAATTTCTGTGGTATAATATCGCCTATCCTGGAGCGTGCGTTAAGGTCATGTATTAATCCTACTGTATTAATGCAGGGATGCCGGAGTCGCGCCGCGGCTGTCGAAACGGCTTGACCGAAGGGCAAATGCGGGGCGCAGGCGACCCACTTACCGATGGTAAGGTATTAATATCGGCCTGACGGCGCTCCGGGATTTATGACTTTTCGGGACTAAACGTACAATTGCCGTTCTCTCCCACGATGATCGTGCCCCTCTTGATCTTCTGTTTGGCCAGGTCGAGCATAACGAGCTTCACCTTATCGAGATTTTTATCCACGCTTTCAAGTCTGCCCCTGACACTGAGGGTATCGTAAATATACGCTTTTATACCTACGTCAGTGACGCGCACGCGCTTGAAGTACAGGCCGGCTTTATTCGTATTCTCAAGTAGCTTTACCGTATCCGAAAGCAACAGATCGCGTGACGATACTATCGCAGAGCCTGTCGCCGCTTTCTCTACCTCTACGCCCTCAATAAGTGGTAGCCGGAGCGCTTCATTTGTATGACGCAACACGATGCCCGACCAGTCGAGTACAGCAAATCCGCCCTCAACCGCTATAGCGTAATTCTCCTCACGCTCATTTATCGTTATCTCAATCGCATCGGGAAGCTTGCGCTTTATCTTGGCATTCGCTATGTATGGATTTCTTTCAAGTCGTTTTTCCGCATTGCTCGTACGCGTTTTCCACAGGTTATCGCTCTTTTTGATCCCCGATAGATCCGCGATCTTGGCGTCCGTGAAATGATGTCCCGATGACTTAACCATTATCTTTTCTATCGCAAAAATACCTGATGTCGCGAGAAAGTACAGACCGATGAGGATCAATACCACGACGATAATGTTGAGAAATAAATGTTTCTTCTTCCTCTTTTTTTTCACGCCGCGATCCGTTTTTTCTTTTTTATCCATATCTATGTCTGGCCTATGCGTTTGACTATCGCGTCGTATATCGTGTCTGTCGCACCCGGTCTGCCCCTTTCCGCGGCGGCGCGCGACATCGCGTTCAGCGCCTGCTTGTTCGCATCCAATTTCAGCAGTTCATCCGCCAGCATTGTCGGTGAGAGATCCCGTTCATCCATGATGACCGCCGCGCCGTGATCCGCCAGAGTCTTCGCGTTATAATACTGATGATTACCGGTAACGTTCGGAGAAGGTATGAGCACCGATGCCCGCCCGACGACGGCTATCTCCGATACGGTGAGCGCGCCGCTCCGCGATACTATGAGATCGGCGGCCGCGTAATACTCGTGTATCGCTTCCGTATAATCGATGAGGCGAATCTTCCCGCTGTCCATAAGTCCGGCCTCAATGAGCCTTTTGCTGACATCATAGTATCCACGCCGCCCCGTAATAAAAAATATGTCTATGTCACGTATGCTTTCCACTCCTATGAGCATATCCGTTACGATCTCATTGATGCGCTCGGCGCCCTGACTGCCTCCGAAAAACAGGACCGACATGTTCTTAGCACCGACTCCGAGCTTCGCACGGTAATCTATAGCTCCTGCGGTGATAAAGCCACGCCTCACGGGATTGCCGGTGACGGTCACCTTCCTTCTCGCGGCAAAGTGCTCACGTGATTCCTCGAACCCTACGAATATCTCGTCCGCATACTTGGCGGCCATCCGGTTGGCAACCCCAGGTAGCACGTTCTGCTCGTGTATGAACGATGGAAAGCCTTTTTTCGATGCTTCGCGTACCACAGGCCCACCGACATATCCCCCCGTGCCTATCACCGCATCGGGCCGGAACTCGTCCAGTATGTTCCTGATGCGAGCGCCGCTCTGCGCCAGGTCTCTCATCACGCTTATATTCCTGAACGGATTCCTGCGGTTGAAACCGCGCGCAGGTATCGTCTTGAGCGCGTAGCCTGACGCACCGATGATGTCGGTCCCGACTTCCTTGTCGGCGCCGATAAAGAGAATCTTCGAATCCTCATCCCTGCGTTTGATCTTATCCGCGATCGCTAGCGCCGGATAGAGATGACCTCCCGTCGCCCCGCCTGCCAATATTGCTTTCACCGTAAATTCTCCCGTCAAGTCTTCCTATCCTACTATGGCGCGGCGGCGTCTCAGCTTCAGCGTCTATCGAGCCTTCCGCGTCCTTACCCTTAGCCTCCTTGTCGGCTTCCGCCGCACTGATCTTAGCGGATTCCCGCGATATGTTCAGTACGACCCCAACGGCGGCCATCGTTATGATTATCGCGTTTCCTCCGTAACTGATGAATGGTAGGGTCACGCCAGTGGGCGGCATGACCGAGGTAACGACGGCGATGTTCATCGTGACCTGCAACGCGAGCCAGACGGTAACGCCTGACGCAACAAGCATTCCAAACCGGTCCGGCGCGTTTATCGCTACAAAAGCGCAACGCCATATCAGGAAAAGGAATGCACAAAGCACGGCGAGGCAACCCAGGAAGCCCAGTTCCTCGCCTATGATCGCAAAGATGAAATCGTTCTGTGCATACGGAAGATAGAGCGCCTTCTGTATGCTACGCCCCGGTCCGACACCCGTGACGCCACCCGCGCCGAGAGCGAGGAGGGCCTGCACGGTCTGATAGAACGCGCCCCTGGGATCCGCGAATGGGTCAAGGAAGCCTGTGAAACGCTCGAAATGCTCCCCACTCGGGTCAGCCTGTATGAGTGCGTAGACACCCACAAACCCGGCCGCGCCCGTCAGTGCAAGATACTTTTTCGGATTGCCCGCGATGCACGTCAGAATGGCCACAATACCGCACACGATGATCGCTGTCGATAGATTTGGCTGTTTGTATATGAGGATAAAGTATGTGCCTGTCAGTATCATCATGGGCACGTACGCGTATTTGAAAGAAGTGGCGATGGACCTATATTTCGTAAAGAACCACGCGATGAAAAAGATCGCTGTTATTTTCGCGATCTCACCCGGCATGATAGTGACGGGGCCCATTTTGATCCATCGCACGGCATTGTTACCTTCACTGCCTATCCCAGGAACAAATAGCGCACAGAGTAGCAACACGCCAAACACCATCAGCATAGGCGCCCACTTGTAATATATCCGGTATGGCACGTATGACACCACAATCATAAGCGCCACTCCCGTAACGGCCCATTTGGATGCCTGTATGAGATAAAGGAACGGATCTTCTTCCTTCGAGTTAATGGTGCTGTAGTAGCTCGCGCTGAACACCATGACTATACCGAACAGCACGAGACCTAAGACCGTGATCGTGATCAGAAAATCGGGCTGGGGCAATACGCGAGAGGCGGCGCCCTGTGCGCGGATCGGCTTGTCGATTTGTTTAGCTAGAGTTGCTTCCATTATTTTCCTCCGATGCCGTGCGACAGCCTCTCACGCCCTTCCCATCCATTCAATCCTTATTTTCGTGGCAGCGAGTTCCTCCACCAGTCTCTTAAAGTGCTCCCCCCTCTCCTCGAAGCACGAATACATGTCCCAACTCGCGGACGCGGGCGACAATAGTACGGTATCACCTGGCACGGCGAGCTCGAATCCGAGCCTGACGCATTCTCCCATATCCTTGCATACGGTCACGGCCTTGAAACCCTCATCCCCAGCTTCCTCTTTAAATCTTTCCGCGGTCGCGCCCATGAGCAACAGATGCTTTACCTTGCCACCAAATCCTCTGATGAAGGGCCTAAAGTCGGACTGTTTGTCGTAACCGCCTGCGATTAGCAGTATGCCGGGTGACGACGCCTCTATGGCCTTGGCGGACGCGTCCGGATTCGTGCCTTTGGAATCGTTGACGAATTTCACTCCGCCTATGGTCGCCACGTGCTCCATGCGGTGCTCCACTCCCTTGAACGATCTCAGCGAATC
The DNA here is from genome assembly GCA_031277015.1 of Eubacteriales Family XIII. Incertae Sedis bacterium. Classification (GTDB taxonomy): domain Bacteria; phylum Bacillota; class Clostridia; order Peptostreptococcales; family Anaerovoracaceae; genus JAIRPC01. The sequence continues at coordinate 14,087 of JAISLZ010000082.1, forward strand.
AGCGATTATCTTTCCACATATGCCCCCACAGTATGCGATGGCCGCCGCTGCCAGTGCGTTCTCGACGTTATGCGCGCCTGGTATGCGCAGTTCATCAGCGCCAATCAGGTCTATCTCGCGCTTGCCGTTCGAAGCTTCAGGATCGCATATGACGAGCCGGCCGCCCTTCAGCATCGCTCCCGCTTTGAGACTTTTTGTCCTGCTGAATGGAAAATGTAGCGAGCGGGCATTTTCTACAAGCTTTATCACCGCTTCATCGTCAGCGTTATACACGATATAGTCGTCTTCCGTCTGCCGCGCAAACACCTTAGCCTTAGCCGCTCCATAGCTTTCCATCGTCACGTGCCTGTCGAGGTGATCGGGAGTCAAGTTCAGTATCGCGGCTATTTTCGGGCGGAACTCCCGCGCGTCCTCCAACTGGAAACTCGACACCTCAGTAACGAAAATCGTTTCAGGCGAGGCCCCTTCCACCGTCTCTATTACCGGTGTCCCTATGTTGCCCGTCACAGCGAAAGGTACGCCAGCGGCTCTGTATATCTCGCCGACGAGCGTCGTCGTGGTCGTCTTGCCGTTCGTGCCTGTTATCGCGATGAAATTCCCTTCAGCAAGTTCGTAGGCCGGATCGAGGTCGCTCACTAGCGACGCACCGCCCGCTACGGCGGCCTTGATGAACGAGAGGTCCGACGGCACCCCGGGGCTCTTGACTATGCAGTCCCAGCCTTCTGGATCGGGCTCCGCCCCGTTGAAGTATGCGGGCAGGCCGATTTCCTTTATCCTGGCAAAAAGCTCTTTATCACCCCACTCGATATCCTTCGCGTCGTAGACGGCCACATCAGCTCCCTCGCGTGAAAACGATTTCATAGCGGCGACACCGGACTTGCCCATGCCGACGATGAGTACGCGTTTGCCCGCATACCTGCCCTGTGCCCTTCCCCCGCAACTGCTCTTTTTGATTTTTCTTTTTGCTTCACTCACGTCGCTTCACCTATATCTGTACAATCCCTGCCGTCACGTACGCCTGTATGATAAGCGCCGCGAACAATACGGCGCACACTATGACGGTAAACGCGGTAAATCTGCCGACCACTTTCGTCTCTTTCCAGCCGGACAGCTCGAAGTGATGATGCAGTGGCGCCATTTTGAACACGCGTTTGCCGTGCCTGAGCCTATAGCTCAATACCTGTATAATTACGGACAGCGCCTCAAGCACAAAGAGGACCCCGGCTATCGGTAGCAACAGTTCCGCCTTCGACCAGATGGCCCCGGCAGCTATCGCGCCACCGAGCGCGAGCGAGCCCGTATCGCCCATGAATATTTTTGCGGGATGCCTGTTGAACAGAAGGAATCCAAGGCAGGCTCCCGCTATGGCTGCAAAAAATTCCGACTGCGGGTGGATCTCCATTCCTACTGGCGCGTATACTGGCTCGTCAACTCCCCCAAACGCCGGCGCAAGCAGGGGATCAACGCGCCAGGTTAATATGGCCCCCGCGCATATAAGCAGGCCCGGGTAAAAGATGGACACGGCGCCCGACGTACCCGCGCACAATCCGTCAAGACCATCAGTCAGGTTCACGGCATTTGTCATCGCCACAATAATAAATACTATATATGGAATAATAATCCATCCCATATCCACGCTTATCCATGCAAAAGGTATGATTATGTCAGTGCCGAAACTGCCTCCATCACCGAATACGATGAGATAAAAAGCGAACGCGAGGGACAGCGCGATCTGAAGCGCGAGTTTTTGTCTGGGCGTCAGTCCCTTGTTCCTGCGCTTCGCAACCTTCGTGTAGTCGTCGATAAAGCCGATCAGACCAAAACCCGCAGTGACGGCCATACACGCGAGCAGATCCGTATTGAAACCTGAGCTTATCTCCATATACGCCACCGAAGCCAGTATACCGCATATGAGAGCAATTCCACCCATTGTCGGGGTGCCCTGCTTCTTCCTGTGCGATTCGGGAGCGTCCTCATATATGTTCTGCACGGTCTGAAGCCTTTTCAGCTCCGGTATGAGGCGCCATGTCACGAGCGCGGTCACAGTGAACGCGATAATCAAAGACGCGATGAAATCCGTAGTTACCGCCGTGCCGTAGTTCATGACGCCTCCCGCCCTGCGACGAGCGCACTGACTATACCCTCTGTACCGTAGGCGCGCGACCCTTTGACGAGCACAACGTCGCCTTCCTTCACAATGCTAAGCAGAGCCGATATTGCATCGTCGTTATCCACGCACTTCTCAACTGAGCTCTTGCCTTGAGAGCCTGCCGAGAAACCGTCGGCTATCGTGGCCGCCTTCTCTCCCACTGCGGCTAGTATATCAACGCCAGTGGAAGCCGCGTATTCCCCTACGCCATAGTGCAAAGTCTCGCTGTCCTCACCGAGTTCGTTCATTCCCGCAAGGACAGCTATCTTGCGATATCCGCCGAACGAGGACAGATAATCTATCGCACTCCTCATCGAGTCGGGACTCGCATTGTACGTGTCGTCTATGATTCTTAGCCCACCGCTCACCATAAGATTCAGCCGATGGCCTGTACGTTCAAACTCTTTAAGCCGCTCCGCCACTTCAGAAGACGATATCCCAAAACGGGAAAGTACGGCCACGGCCAGTGCGGCGCTGACACCGACATAACGGCCGGCCGCCGGTATCCTGAACTGGACCGTAGCCTCCCTCCCATATTGCAAACCGAAGCCTATCTCCGCCTCGCCTGTGTATTCGGGATGTGTGATACGGTAGTCGCAGCCCTCGCTCTCGCCGGCTGTGACCACATCATAGGGCAGGTCGTCCCTCTCCGCGTGTGATCGCAAAGCGGTGTCGTCCCCGTTTACAAAAAGCGCGTTTTCTATTCCGAACAGGGAGGCCACTTCCAATTTGGCGTGAAGTATACCGTTATCCGAATCGAAATTCTCACGGTGCGACACTCCGATGTTCGTTATGACCGCGGCATCGGGACGTGCGATCTCCGTAAGAAGCCTTATCTCGCCAGCATGATTCATGCCCATTTCGAGCACGAGTAGCTCCGTATCCCCGCTCATGCGAAATATGGTTTTTGGCACGCCAACGTGGTTGTTGTAGTTCTTCTCCGTGGCGAGTGTCCTATACCTGGCCGAAGCTGCGGTGGCTATCATGTCCTTCAGCGTCGTCTTGCCCACGCTCCCCGTGACAGCTATCACTGCAGGCCCGACGGTCTGCCTGTACCAGGAAGCGAGATTCTGATAGGCCGCAAGAGTGTCAGACACGAGTATGATCGCCCCGTCGTAATCCACCGGGACGGTCTCTCCACGTTCCACGATGAGGGCCGTCGACCCAGCCGCCACCGCGTCCCCAAGGAAGTCGTGCGCATCGTGACGCTTACCCGTGAGCGCAAAGAAGGCATCGCCCCTTACTATTTCACGCGTATCCGTCGAAACGCCGGACACCTCAGCGCCCGGCGTCCCTCTCAGGATACGCCCTTCCGTATTTTTCGTTATCTCCTCTATGCTAATTTTTCTCATTTCATCATTCGTTGCAACGCATAAGGGATCATTTATCGTATAGATAGACGAACCCACCCGGTTCGATGTATTCTCCGCTCTTAGGGTACTGAGCGGCTACTTCGAAATCAACTTTGCCCGTGACACTCTGAATTGATCCTTTGAGCCCGGCAGCCTCAAGCGCTTTCTTCGCATCCGCCGCCATCATCCCCTTCACCTTGGGTACGACAGTTTTTTGAGTCTGTCGATCCGCCTTTTGGCCGTCCGTTTCAGAAGGCCTTATGTTCATGTAACGTAGCAGTTCTTCCGTAATCTCCCTTACCACGGGAGCCGCTATGGTGCTTCCGAATCCACCGCCCTCAGGATCGTCGACTACCACTAACACGATGAACTTAGGGTCATCCATCGGTGCGGCGGCCACCATAGAGCATACGAGATGCTCACTCGAATATTTTCCGTCTACGAGTTTCTGCGCCGTACCGGTCTTCGTGCCTATGCGGTAACCAGGTATGTTCAGAGCATATCCCCCACCCTCATTCGTGACGAACTCCATCATGTCCTTGACCTCGTCGGCCGTCTGCTTCGATATGACTTGACGCAATACCGTAGGTTCAAACTCATTGACTATGTTGCCTTCATCGTCCGCAATCGCCCTAACAACGCGTGGCTTGATGTATTCGCCTCCATTCACTATAGCGCCCACGGCCGTGATGGTCTCTATCGGCGTGATATCAAAGCCCATGCCGAACGACATCGTGGCAAGCCCGACGGGGCCGGCAATCTCCCTGGACTGAATAAGCGAATCGGCTTCGGCAGGCAAGTCTATTCCCGTCTTCTTCGTAACGCCAAACAAATCCATATATTTACTGTACTTATCGTATCCCATTTTTTGCATTATCTGAATGAGAGCCGGATTGCACGAGTTCCCTACCGCCTGTTCGACAGTCTGAACGCCATGCGACGCGGGATATACATGACAGTGTATCGTGCGGTCCTTCACTTGATAGACCCCGTTGCATACCACCTGCGTCTGCGGGGTCACCGCTCCTTCCTCAAGGGCCGCCGCAACCGTGATGAGCTTGAACACCGAGCCGGGCTCGTATAGGTCGCTGACCATAGGATTACGCCACATTTCACTGAGATATTTGCTCTTTTCTTCCGTATTCAATTTGGCGAATTTCTCTTTGGCTGACTTGCCTGTCGGCTCATACGGTTCGTTAGGGTCGTATTCGGGATACTTGGCCATCGCAAGCACGTCTCCCGTGCCAGGCTGCATCACGATGGCCTCTATCTTATTGGGCTTAGTATTCTTATATCCCTTTCGTATCGCGTCCTCTACATGATACTGTATCGTTTCGTCGAAAGTAGAGACAACGTTAAGGCCGTCTTTCTTGTCGTATACAATGCCGCTACCCCCGTATATGGGGTTCCCCCTCGCGTCGGCGTTTATGATGTTGCGTCCAGCCTGCCCGCTCAGATAGCTGTCATATCTCTGCTCAATGCCGGCTTGGCCGTGCCCGTCGTTGTCGACGGAACCCAGCGCGTGCGCGGCGAAAGCGCCGAGAGGATAACCCCTGGATGATTTTTCCTCCGTCTCTATGACATTCAGAGCCTGCTCGTCCATGGCCCTTGCTATGATGTCCATCTTGTTTTTGTCAACCTCACGTGCCACGCATATGCGGCTTGAATCGGTATCCATCCGATTCTCTATCCCGGCCTTGTCCATGCCGAGAGTATCGGCCAGGAGGGTGACCGACCTATCGAGCTTATCGCGTCTCTCCTCCGGATCGGTCTTGTCGCCCGAATATGGCTTGAGCCTAAGATATATCGTGTAGCTCTCCGCGCTCACGGCGAGCTCCTTCATATTGCGGTCGAGGATGTCGCCTCTGCGCGCGGGTATGATTTCGTCTTTTATTTGGTTCTCGGCAGCTCGTGAGGCGTACTCGTCGGTAGCTACGACCTGGATGTAGCCTATGCGAAAGGCGAGAACGGAAAAGATCGCGGCGACGATAGCGAAAGCCGCGATGATTCTTCGCCTGATGGTAGGTAGGCCTACTGCGGGGATCCTTGTACTCCTACGTCCCATACGCGCTTCTCCGTATGTCATCCACGAGGTCAACATCCTTATCCTTCACCTTTATGTCCTTTTCATATTTTATCTGTTCCGAAGATGGATATAGCATATTGAGTTCCTTCTTGGCCTGCTTCTCTACCGTTCCGATATTCTTGCCCTGCTCTATCGACACGTAAAGTTCATCTATCTCCTTCTGAATGTCGGCCGCCTCGGCGTGTTTTTTGTTGATTCCATGCTGGATAGAGACGCTGTACGCTTCGAGTGCGATCACCCCGATGAATATAGTAGCGACAAAAATAGCGACAAATATCATGATGCCTTTTTCGGAGGCGCTTATATGCGGCAACGTCGGCCGTGAATACCTGCCTATGCGAACGCCGCGTTCAGCCGCTTTGACGCGGCGCCTCTCATGCCGCCTTTCGGGCACGGACAGAGGGGCGTCGTCAAGCAGCCCTCCGTAAACGGACGAACCTGCACGATGATCCGCAAAAAGCCCACCGTAATACACGGAGGCGTCGCTACGTTCGAACACTCCACGGCGCGGGGCGGCGCCCGCGGCATAATCATTGTAATTATATGAGTTGCTGTATTGTATACCGTATCTCGCCACTATTTCTTGTCCTCACAGCCCCGTTCCGTCTACGGGGCGGCCTTCTCTGCGGTAACCCGCTATAGTTTTTCTATTATCCGCAACTTTGCGCTACGGGCCCTGGGATTGTCCATTACCTCGTCATCACCCGGAATTATAGGCTTCCTGTTAACCCGTCTCGCGTCCGAAACCTTGCCACACACGCAGGCAGGCGCGCTTTCCGGACATATGCACGGGTCCTCCCTACGCTTGAAAGCCCGCTTTACGATCCTGTCCTCGAGAGAGTGAAACGTGATAACTGCCATCCTTCCTCCCGGTCTGAGGGCGTCCACATAGGCGTCCACCGCGCTTTCCAACTGCCCCAACTCGTCGTTCACCTCTATCCTTATAGCCTGAAAAGTCCGTTTCGCCGGGTGGGGCCCTTCCCTGCGCGCAGAGGCCGGTATAGCCGCCTTTATCACCCGCACGAGATCGTAAGTGGTCTCGATAGGGTTCTCTGCCCTCTCTTTTCCTATGAATGATGCAATCCTTCCGGCCCACCGTTCCTCACCATACCTCTTAATGACGCGTGCGAGTTCCCGTACCGAATATCCGTTTACGACATCAAGCGCCGTAAGCGTGCCATCCGCGTCCATCCTCATATCCAGAGGAGCGTCGGCCATGTATGAGAAGCCTCTACCTGGAGCATCAAGCTGCCAGGAACTCACCCCCAGGTCGAGCAACGCCCCATCAATACCTGATATGTCATGCGCGGCGAGTATCCGCCCTATATCCGCGAACTCTGCCCGTTCGATGATCTTTCCGCAGACGAATCCCGCAAGTCGACGCCTCGACACCTCTATGGCCTCAGCGTCACGATCTATTCCGATAAAAAGGCCACACGCCGCCAGTTTGCTGCAGACGAGAGAGGCATGCCCTCCACCTCCAAGCGTACCGTCCGCGTAGATTCCGTTCTCACGAACGCACAAGCCCTCTATCACTTCGTCGGCCAGTGCCGGAACATGCTCATAATCCATATCACGGTCCTCATGACCTACTGTCCATCCGCATACTTCAGCATCTCCGCAAATAAGGCGCCTACATCAACCGTCAACGGATTCCTTTCGGCATCGTACCTCTCCCGGCTCCATATTGATATATGATCCGCGTTGCCGACCGTGACCGTGTCCTTGAGAATGCCCGCATAATCGATAAATATACTGGGCAGATTGATGCGCCCCTGCTTGTCTATGGAGCATCTCTGAGCGTTGGACGTATAAAAATCCTGCAACAAGCGTGCGTTCTTATCCTCCATCGGCCGATTGAGGATATGCTCTCTCAGGAAACGATCATGTTCGTCTTCGGTGTAAACACGTATATTCTTATCGGGACCAAGGGTCAAAATGCAGTCGTCGCCAAGACCGTATCTGAGCTTGGCCGGGATCATGCACCTGCCCTTATCGTCTATAGAATTTAGATATGTCCCGAAAAACATTGCGGATTCAATACCTCTTGATACTTTCCAAAACGGAAACAAAATACCACTTTGTTACAAATATACACCACAATACCCCATTATTCAATGAAAACTATGTGAAAAACCACAATTTCTCTCCACCAATGTGAGAAAATTGTGCGGATCGCCATATATTCGGTATCTTTATCCATATATCGTGGGGTACATGTGTTCACTATCAATATCTCGGCATGGGCAGGGTGAAATAGAACACAAAGTAGACCCGGCCGAATCCTGACGGACCGACCGGGCAAATGCCGCCTATATTCTTACCTTGCCATGAGGGGAGTCTGCAAGTTGCGGCGAAACATACCTTTGAAATCGACTATAAACATAATCGCGTAACGTAATTATTACATGAAACTCCGCGATTGTCAACACAGTTTTTGTTTGAGTTTCCGCGAAAAGCCACGTTCATGAATATAAAGTGCCCCACTCACAAGCGGTTTTCCCCTCCCTAATGGTCCCGCTTACATGAATTTTGTTGATGCAGGGTATATGCTTCACCCACCCTCGCTAGTGCGCTGTATGGCGAAGGGGGGGCGAATAATGTTCGCAGTCAGCATCAACTATACGGATAATAAACTTTGCAAAGTGGATTCGGCAGGGGGTGGGCAGGCACTCTCAGCAGACGAGTTTGAAACTCAGTTGTGCGCTACGCTCCCGTATTGCGGTTTTAATGTGGCTCCTCGGGCGCTTGCCCACAATCTTATTCATGAACGATATGGCATATGACAGGAGCCTGTTCAGGTTGTTTATGCCAACGCGGCAAGTTTCGTCGTCGTCAGGCTGCTGACACAAAATGCGGCGGCGTACACGTACAGTTTCACTGCCCTTCCGCTTTTGATAAACTTTCCGCCGTTATGCCTGATTGCAGATGTGCTGCCACGCATATTATATAGGAACATATCCCGCCTAGACGGCGTAGTCGAAAGGCTGCGCGAGATTGCGTGACTACGTTACGGCAGAATGATGAATTTACGTTTACAGATTCCTTGAAGATGATTCTTTCAGGGTGCTTGACAAACCTGCCCATTTTATCGTATGATATATCGTAAGTAATAAGTAATAAGTAATAAGTAATAAGTAGTAAGTAGTCGGGAGGTTTATTTATGGACACATTATCCTTTACACAGGAATATTACTTGTGCGCGATCAATGACAAAGGCAACATACCCGCTCTGGACATGGAAGTTCCCGTCTGCCTGCTCGCCGGCGGAATGATGGAACTGACCCGACAGGGATACGTCAGCTACGATGAAAAGAAGCGATTTGTCATCGCCAAACCTTGGGACGATGCGCTCCCCTACTTGAAACCATTGTATGACAAAGTCGCATCATTCAAAAAGCCCCAGAAAATAGAAGGTGTAGTGGGGGCGTATGAGGTAAGCCTGCAGGAACCGTTTCCGGAACTGCTGGCGGCTTTCGGGGCCTCCCTGACCGCCGCGGGATATGCGGACCAACTGAACGACCAGGGGCTGCTCAAGAACAAGACCAGATATGCGCCGAAACCCGAGGCGGTTACGCGTATTATTGAAAAGATCCGAGCCGAGTTTCTCGAAGACGGCGTTATAAGCGATGATACGCTTTGTCTGGCGGCACTCTTGGATGGAAGCCACCTGATCCGCCGTTATTTCAGCAAGTTTGAGGCCGACGCGTTGAAGAAGCGCCTGAAGGAAGTGCGGGGAAGCGAAGCTTACGCGCTACTTAAGAAATTCCTGTATTCTTCTTCAGGCGCCATGGCTGCCGTAATCGTCGCTGCGGGCTAATATCTGTGGACAAGTGGTGATGGCATGTCGCGTCAAAGAAGCAGAGATGCGATTGAATCGTCGGAGTTTGTAACGATTGGCGAACTGGTGCGCCTGACCGGGGCGCGCTACAGCACGCTGAAATTCTATACGGAGGAAGGCATGATTCCGTTCGAACAAAAAGAAGAAAATTTAACCCGAAGGTACAAAAGAGCCGAGGCGATTGACCGGTTAGCTTTAATAAAAAGGCTCAAAGCGGAGGGACGCTCAATAGCCGAAATCAAGAGCTTGCTTGGAACGAATGTCTCTATTTCCAACGACACGGGCTTCGCACCGATTGAGACGGAACGCCCAGAAATCACGGCCCCGAAAGTCTTTGCGGGCAAGTACGGCTGATTTATGGAAACAGGGAAAGGGCAATCCATTGTATAAAAAACGCTCATGTGTCAAACCTGTTATTCTTATTTTGTTATATGCGATGCTATTTTCTATAATGCTCTCATCTGCCTATGCCGGCGATGAACAGCCCTTGCAGGTAGATCAAGAAAAGCTAACAGACTATATAAAGAAGGCTTTTGCCGAATCGAAGTTCAACGGATATGTCATCGTTTCAAAGGATTCAGAGACGCTTTTTAGCGGCGGCCACGGAACAATCAACAGCGTAAGCAAGATTACACCGGATGAAAATACGGTTTTTGGGATTGCTTCCATAACAAAGCCCTTGACGGCAATTGGCATTGCGCTTCTGGAGCAACGCGGCATTTTGACCTATACGGATACCATCGACAAATACTTGGATGGTGTCCCGGAAGATAAAAAGGCAATCAGCTTGCACCAACTTTTAACCCATACATCGGGCATTACGGACGGAGTAGCAGACGATACTGAATTTACCGAAAAACAGGAACTGTTAGCCCGCATTTCTAAGTCGGAATTGCTGTTTGTGCCGGGTGAGCGGTTTGAATACAGCAATGCGGGATACAGCCTGCTTGCCGCAATTATTGAAAATGCGGCCGGGAAAACCTACGCCGATTTCATGCGGGAAGACGTCTTCATGCCTCTGGGCATGACAGATACGGGATTTGCGGGTATGGAGCATTTCAAAAACTTGAATGTGACAAACGGTTATTATAACGGCGAGGACTATGGGAAATTATCGGAATATCCCTTTAGCTGGAACGGGCTTGTCGGGAACGGGGATGTTTTATCCACGCCTGCGGATATGAAAAATCTGTTCAGCAATCTTTTTTCTTATAGGCT
>JAISLZ010000059.1 GCA_031277015.1 Eubacteriales Family XIII. Incertae Sedis bacterium
GTTGCCTTGGCACTATTGACGCGCCGGATGTGAAGGATTTCTTTGTCGTCCTGAAAGAGGCGCTTGACTACTACGACATCAAGGTCAAATACTGAAACTGGCATGTGATCGCGTCGCGACAGCGGTCATATGCTCTATAGGGCGGCCCATTCATTCATCATGTCACGGGGATACGAATTTATATCCGACGCTGCGGACATTTTGGATCGGATTGGGCCGTCCTTCTTTCAAAGATGCGTCGATCTTTTTTCTTAGGTTGCTGATATGCACCATGACGGTCCGATAGTCGTTTTCGTAGCCATAGGTGTCCCAAAGCCTCTCAAAGATCTGCCGGACTGTGAATACACGGTTCGGGGAGCTCATAAGAAGAACGAGCAGGTCAAATTCCTTGCTCGTCAGGTTCATGGCGTTATTATCCGCGGTGACAGTATGTTCGTCCATATCCGCACGTATCCCGTTGACGCACATGACGCTGTCCGCCTCTCCGCTTTGTGCAGTCCGCTTCTTTCTGAGGTTCACCTTGATGCGCGCGATGACCTCAGCCATGCTGAAAGGCTTCGTGATATAGTCGTCGCCCCCGATGCTGAGCCCGAGCACTTTGTCGGAAACTTCGCTTTTGCACGACAGGAAAAGGATGGGCGTATCGTATTCCTCACGTATGCGGGCGCAGAGGTCGATGCCGTTCATTCCCGGCATGACGACGTCGAGCAGTATCATGTCGGGCTGTTCACGATGTATGATCCCGAGCACCTTTTGGCTGTCAGTTGTACCGATCGGGTCAAACCCTTCGCGCTTCAGGTGGATCGACAGCAGGTGTACGATGTCCGGCTCGTTGTCCACGATGAGGATTTTGTTGCTGACCATGGATATATATTACCACAAGTAGGGAAACCATCGCATTTTAAAGGTAAAATTGCCACTCATATTTTTATTCTTTGTAAAAATAACGCAGAGAGCATATATGTACATTCGAGTAGAAATGAAGTACAATATCTTGTGGCGAAAGGTGTTGGGAGGAGGATTCTGCAACGCGGTTCGCTACCCTGTTATCTATATACATCATACATTTATACATCGAAAGGAGCGGCATAAGCACTTATGGATTCTTTATTCAAACTCCGGGAAAACGGGACGACGGTGGGTAAGGAGGTAGTTGCGGGCGTGACGACATTCGTGACGATGGCGTACATCGTATTCGTCAATCCCGCCATACTCGGCACGACTGGGATGGACACTGGCGCGGTGATGCTCGCGACGTGCATCGGCGCGGCCATCGGCACGTTCATCATGGGCCTCATGGCCAACTATCCATTCGCACAGGCGCCGGGCATGGGGCTGAACGCGTTCTTCGCGTTTACGATCTGCGGATCGCTCGGGTACTCGTGGCAGGCGGGCCTCGCGGCGGTATTCATCTCTGGCATGATGTTCATCATCATTACGGTCACGGGGCTGCGCGAGGCCATCGTGAACGGCATCCCGGCGTCGTTGAAGAAAGCGATATCCGCGGGCATCGGCCTGTTCATCGCGTACATCGGCGTGAAAAACGCGAACTTCCTCACGTTCACATCGGATCCGGGGACGTACTCGATGTTCGGCGACTCGCCGGATTCGGCGACCATCGTCGCGGGCGCGGGTGCTGTGCCGGCCTTCAATTTTGCGAACCCGACGGCGATACTGGCGCTCATCGGGCTCATCATCACGATAAAACTTGTGGCGAAGAAGGTCAAAGGTGCACTCATAGTGGGTATCGCGGCCACGTCTGCCATCGGTGCGGCCCTGCAGTTCGGCTCGGACGGCGCTTTCAACGTGGGGATCACCCCTCCGAGCGGGTTCTCTCTGCCTTCGCTCGCGCCGACATTCGGCAAGTTCGCTGAAGGGTTCGGCCAGCTATTCACGACGGATCAGGGTATCGGGGTCGCGGTCATCTCGGTCGTCACGATCCTCATATCGCTGACGTTAGTCGATATGTTCGACACGATAGGGACGCTCATCGGGACGGCAGCCAAGGCGGGCTTCCTCGACGAAAATGGCAATCTGCCGAGGGCCAGGCAGGCGATGATGGCGGACGCCATAGCGACGTCGGCGGGTGCTGTGCTTGGGACTTCCACCGTGACGACCTACGTCGAATCCACGGCGGGCGTTTCGGCGGGCGGACGTACAGGGCTCACGTCGATTACGACGGGGGTGCTACTCCTGCTGTCCATCTTCCTCGCACCCGTGCTCGGCTTCGTGCCGTCTGGGGCGACGGCGCCGATACTCATCATCGTAGGCGTCATGATGGCTTCATCGCTGAAGGACATCGACTGGCCGGACTTCCGCGTGGCTGTGCCGTGCTTCTTCACAATCGTGATGATGCCGTTCGCGTACAGTATATCGGACGGTATCGCGATGGGTTTCATCTTCTACTCGCTCATAAACGTGTTCACGGGAAGGGCCAAGGAGGTCAGCCCCGTGATGTACGTCTTTGCGGCGTTGTTCGCCCTGCGGTACGTGTTCCTGTTTACGTAGGGGCGCATGGATGCTAACTATGGGCGCGTCAACGCCCACGCTGCATGCCCAGGGAGCGGGCGGTAGCTTTGCACGCCTAGGGAGCGGGTGGTAGCGTTGCGTGCCCAAGGAGCCGGCGGCAGCATATGGGGAAATATGGGATTAAGCCCTGTGGTCTCTGTGCTTACGATATAGTGATATACTATATAATATGAAGAAAAGCGACCTGAAGGTAATAATAGGCGGTGCGGCGGGCGCCGCACCCCGCGGGGACAGAAAATTCGTCAGCGCCTACGCCACGAACAGTCGCCTCATGGGTGTCTTTGCCTTATATATTCATTGGGAGCACATTACCTATCCCGGGATGAAAGCGAATCCATCTCTGCCCTGCCCGTCCCTGTCAGGCGCCCTTCTGCCCGGCGCACACGGACCCGGTTTTCCCATTTCCGGTGACATGGTTGACCTGCACCAGTTTTTTTATATCGAAACGACGGAAATAGGGATAGAGACGTACAAGAGCATTTGGGGCGAGGAAGCCATCAAGCTCATGGAGACCGAACAGGCGATGACGGGCGGGCTCGGTGCGGGCAAAGTGGATTTGACCGAGAGGGATGTGCGTCTTCTCATTCGGGAGTACGCAAAATACAACAAGAAGTTTGGAGAGAGGCTACCGGACGGTGAGGCCGAGTATTCGTTTCTACTGAACGAACCTGTCGGGGAGTTGAAAGACAGCGAGTGGAATACTCTGTTCGCAAAGCTATGCATTTTGCCGAGGAACGATTACGAGCTGATAAACTATTTTCTGATGAGATACTTCGCTGCTGACAATGATGCGGTGCGCTATCTGACCGAGCACGGACATCAAGGACAGAATGCGCCGGAGCCCTGGCGGACGCCCGACACTATGTGCCTGAATAAGATAAGGACGCATCGTGACGACGATGGAAATCAATCCTATATTTGCGAATCTTTGGTGGAGAGTGGGGTGAGCCATCGTATTGTCGTTTCGGAGATAGGCGTCGTGGGCGGACGTGTATCCGGGTTCAGGATCATAAACGATTTTGCGATATCCGGAATCGAGACCGCCATGAAACTGGAGCGCCCCGAGTTCATTACCGTGTACGAGATATTCACGGATCCGGAGAAGGCGATGGAACATCTGGATACGAGATATCTGTCGGCCATGCAGAAGGATACTGATGCGGGCCGGCTGTATTTAAGGTTCAACGACAACAATGACCATATGGGTCATCCCGTATACAGGCTGAATGATGACGTGAAAGGTATGATATACGTCACCGACGAGGCTCAGCTCGTGCTCGCCGCCTACTCGCTCCCGCTCATACACAGGCTCGAGCGTGAAGCTCAAGGCTGGCCGTTCTGCCGGCAGCTTCTGCCCATCGCCAAATATGAGTTCAAGGAGGATATATTCTACGATTTCGTGCGCTCCGATACGGGTGATTTCATACACTATGTAAATGACGTCTGCGACTTCGATCCGGAGGACAGATGACGCCGTTTTTGTTGGTTTCATTAGGGACGAAAGGGGAAAAATGATGCGTTACAGGACGTTTGACAAGACCGGTGAACAGGTATCGCTGCTAGGTTTCGGCGCGATGAGGCTACCGACGGATGGCGGTGAGGTGGACGAGGCCGAGGCCATACGCATGATAAGGCACGCCATAGACAGAGGCGTGAACTACGTCGATACGGCCTATATGTACCACGACGGCGTGAGCGAAGCGGTCGTCGGGAAGGCGCTGAAAGACGGCTACCGCGAGAGGACGCTCCTCGCCGACAAGCTTCCGCCGTGGTTTGCTAAGACGGAGTCCGATCTGCCGGATATCTTTGAAACACAGCTAAGACGGCTTGATACAGACGTCATAGACATGTATCTCGTACACAATATAGATGAAGGGCATCTTCAGTTTATTAAGGATCTGAACATATATGGTTTTGTAAAAGGACTGCGGGAATCAGGGAGGGTAAAACACCTCGGATTCTCGTATCACGGCAAGACGACGGAGCTGTTCAAGGAGTTGCTGGATTCTTTCGACTGGGATTTTTGCCAGATACAGCTCAACTACATGGACGTGGATATACAGGCGGGAGTCGCTGGGCTCAAATATGCTGGGGAGAAGGGCATACCCGTCGTAATAATGGAGCCACTGAAGGGGGGCAAGCTCACGGGACGTGTGCCGGACCGTGTACAGGCGCTGTGGGATGGTGCACCGGTCAGCCGGACACCCGCGGAGTGGGGTCTCAGATGGGTTGCGGACTTCCCTGAGGTCCTCACGATACTCAGCGGCATGACGACGATGGAACAGCTTGATGAGAACCTACGTATACTGGATGCCGAGCCCGGTGCTCTCACACCGGAAGAACATGGACTCATCAACGAAGCATCGGCCGCGTACAACGAACTCATAAAATACGGTTGCACGAGTTGTGGCTATTGCCTGCCAGGATGCCCGCAGAAGATAGATATGCCTAAGATTATAAACATCAACAATGAAGACGCGCTATATGACTGCTTCGAGACGGCCAAGTTTGAAATGAGGGTTTTTGTCGAGCCAAAGCCGAGCGCGTGCGTGTCTTGTGGGAACTGCGAGGACATATGCCCCCAGCATCTGCCGATAGCTAGCATCATGAAGGAGAGCGCGGAGCGGTACGAATAGGGGATGCGTTGTCGTGACGGTGGCGGAGTCTTCGCGTGGTACGTCGCCGGGAAAATGGATATGGGCAATTGGATGATGAGCAGGAGTGGAAATGGCAGGATATGAAAAGATAACGCCGGAAGGCACGAGGGACATGCTTTTCGAAGAGTGCGCGGCGCGGGGCCGCGTGATGGCCGGGCTGCGCGGGGTGTTCGAGGGTGCGGGCTACCGCGAGGTCAGCACGCCGGGTTTCGAGTTTTACGACGTGTTCGCGTCGGGAGGTAAGGCTGAATACTATCCGCAGGAGAGCATGTACAAGATGACGGATGCTCGCGGCAGGCTCGTTGCCGTGCGTCCGGACAACACGATACCCATCGCGCGTATGGCGGCGTCCAAGCTGAGAGGGGCGGCGCTTCCGCTGAAGCTGAGCTACGCGCAGCAGGTGTTCAGGCGGCAGCAGGAGCTGAGGGGCAGGAGCTCTGAGGTGATGCAGATGGGGGTGGAACTGATCGGCGCGTCGGGTTTTGAGTCGGACGTCGATATGCTGTCGCTCGCGATTGCGTCTCTCGGCGCGGCGTCCGCGGCGCCGTGCAGGGTTGAGCTAGGGCACGTGGGCATATTCAACCTGCTGATAGGCGGCATAGGCGCATCCCCTGAAGACAAGGCGCTCATACACAGATATATCTCTGCGAAGAACTACTCTGCGCTCGGCGACGCGCTTGATCGCGTGTGCTGCGGGGTGGACGGCGGCGCGCCGGGCGAGGGAATGCCTGGTGCGGCTTCGGGCATGGACGGCGGCGCGCCGGGCGAGGCGCCTGGAGACGGGCAGGCCGCAAAGGCGGCCGGGATACTGCGTATGCTGCCGAGACTGTTCGGGGGGAGGGAAGCCCTCGCCGAGGCGTCTAAGCTCATGGCGGGGTATGACGACAGGCTTACGGAGATGCTGGCCTATCTCGAACGGCTCTTTGCCGCGCTTGCGCCTGATGGCGGCGGCGGGCACATCATGATCGACCTCGGGCTCGTGAACCAGGCCGAGTATTACAGCTCGCTCGTGTTCAAGGGCTACACGGAGGATACAGGGGCGCCCGTGCTTTCGGGAGGCCGATATGACAATTTGCTCGCTGACTTCGGGGAGGATCTGCCCGCGACGGGATTCGGAATCGATGTGGACGCGCTAGCGGCGTCCGCGCTGCGAGCGGGTTCGGGCGCGGGGGCTAGTGCTACAGAGGATGTCGGCGGATCGGTGAGTGGCGCCGACGGCCTTGCGGGTTCGGGCGTCCGTGCGGTGGCTGACGGTCCGGGGAGTGGAGGTTCGGCGCCCGGCGTAGATGCCACGGCGCGCACCGGAGCAGGCGCGGCTTCGGCTCCATGTGGGAATGTGGATGTGTGCGGCGCCGCCGCGCGCGTCCTGCGCGTGGCCGTCACAAAGGGGCGGCTCGAACGCCGTTTCACGGAGCTGATGGAGAGGGCGGGCTACGACTGCTCGCCGCTGAAGGACAAAGGGCGCAAGCTGCTCATCGCCCTACCGGGCACGGGCATCGAATTTTTCCTCGCCAAAGCGCCCGACGTGATCACCTACGTGGAGCACGGCGTATGCGATGTCGGCATCGTGGGCAA
>JAISLZ010000063.1 GCA_031277015.1 Eubacteriales Family XIII. Incertae Sedis bacterium
TCTACGGCGACACAAAAGGGGCGCTCGCCGCGGTTGACAAGCTGCTGATCGGGCGCGAGGAGCTGGACGACCTCGCGATATTCCTTAAAATGAAGATATTGAAGAGGGGTGCGGCCCAGGGCCAGGATCCGGACGAGGGGGCGGTCTATTCCATGACCGCCGCGCACGACGCCTCGCGTCTCACGCGCACCTTCCGTGGGCTCCTCATGGGCGTAAAAAAACAAAACCCCAAGAATCTGGTTGTCACCGACCGTATGGACCAGCTCTACCACATGGACGACAAGACCCTCGTGGAGTCGCTGCTCCTCAGCAAGGCCGCGAAAGACTTCCCTGGCATGGAGTTCATGTACCTCAATGCCTACGCGCTGATCCTCTCCGCAGAAGCGGGGCATCAGGTGGACGCCGCATTTATCAACAATACCAAAGCGGGCCAGGCGTATCCTGTAAAAACGATCGAGGCCGCGCTTTCGAGCGGGCTCGCGACTGAGGAACAGTACGACAAAGCGAGCATCCTGCTAAAGGAGCAGATGAGCGTCTATGACAGCAACAGCCTGGGGAACCGCGTCCTGAACTTTGTCGGCAACCTCATCGGGCGCGATCTGTCGCGCGAGCGGCTCGGGCTCAGGGCGCTCGACGGGCTGATCGGGCTCGAGGACCAGCCCGATGCCAGGGAGCTTCAGTTTGCCCTGGCCCGTAAGACCTACAAGATCAATTTCCCGGTCTCTTTCGACCCATCAGGCGCGAATTTGATGCGGCGCGTCGTGGAAAACACGAAAGAAGGGACCTTATTCAAAGACGACCTGGGGCATCAGCTTGACCTGGCGGCCGGCGCGGTCAGATACAACGAGAAAATGGAAGAGGCCGCTAAGGCGAGGGCGGATGACATAAGGCGCAGGCGAGAGGCGGCGGAAGCGGAAAAGCAGGGCAGGATAAAGGACCTTCGCGAGCGGGATAGGGAGCAGCGCACAGTCAGCAATTATCAAGAATATAATCTGGAAGCCATCGACAGGCTCATAGCGGCGCGCGACAGCAGGCGGGAGGAGCTGATCCAGGCAAAACGCGCTGCCGCCGTATCGGGCAGCGCTGAGATAGCCGCCCTCGTTCTAGGCATGACGGCATTGTCTGCGGAAGCGCAGGCATTGCTCGGAATTACTTACGAGCGCCTAGAGTCCGATGATTTTAAAAAATGGGACGCCCTAGTGGAGATCGGGAAGTCAATCAGCAAAAAGCTGGGCGGATATTTTGACCTTGCGGCTATGACCAGGGATCCGGTCGACAGGGGGGGGGACGTGAGGGACAAGAGCGACGCCTTCATGAAAAAGCTGCAAGAGTTTATAGGCTTTAGCTTTAAATTGCCATTCTTTAGGTCAAAACTGTCAGATGCGGACATCGAAAAGCGAGCAGCCCTTGCGGATTCGATGAATGCGATGTTCCAAAACCCTGAGTTCCTCTCATCCGCCAAAGCCGCGCTTCAGCTGAGTATGGAAAACCATGCTATCGACGGCGTTGCCCTCGCGCGAGGTTTGTTCACATCGGGCAAGGGCCAACCTAGTGAGGTTGAAGGAAACATAGTAACCAGTGTGGCGCAGTCCATTAAGCTTTTCGATAAGGAAGATGCCGGAGGGAATCTGCTAGGCCCTTCGGAGGTCAGGAGGCTGCGCGGCTCCGCCGTGGCTGCGGACAAGCTGCGCGACGCGAGGCTGAGGCGTATTGCCGATCAAAATATAGACGATGCCCACAGAAAGACGCGGTCTCCGGAGCTTGCGATCGCCATCAACGGCCTGCACGCTTTGCTTGATCGATTGAACTATGTAAATGAAGAGAGCGCCGGGATATCCATAAGGACGGCGATCGATAAGATATTCAAGGATGTGACAGGCGTCTTCGCAAAGCCCTTCAACCTCATGTCCATGACTGTCGATGCCGACGCCCTTGACGAAGACGAGGGCAGGAGGCGCGCCGAATTTCTGACGCAGGCCGACAAAGTGAGAAAAGCGCAAACACTGTACGACTTAAAAGAAGAGGCGTCAAAATTCTTAAGCTATATAGAGCGCAATGACTTGCGTGAGTTGGCCTATGCCGCCATGATGGTGGACTCCGTGCCGATAACCCTGAAAGAACTCAATCGCTATGTGAATACGATGTCGGAGCTGCAAGATTTCGACAAGGAAAAAGCAGCTCTCAAAAAGTATTATAGGGTTACCTTCGATGACAAGGTAAACCGTTTTAAGGGCGCGAAAGCAGGCGGCCAGCTTGTCAACGAAGCCAGATTGGACCGGAAGGCCGCTGGCATCGAAGACGACGAGAATGGAGTGGCCTTGGCTCTTGCTATCGGCGCCATCAATGCGTTGCTCGCCATGTCGGACAAAACAGATGAGCACTCGTCATGGACTGATGAGCGCGACGCTTTTAAGGCATTGTTCGACAGGATTCCAGCAAAGAAGAATCTGTTGGCGATGACGGCAAGCAAGGACGACTCAAAAGAACCGCAGGAGATCAAGGATATCAACGCGGACTTTGACGCCATCTTCACGTTCGTGACCGAAGCGAACGATTGGCCAGAGTTTTCCTACGGCATGCATATGCTCCAGGACTTCCTCCAGCTCTATCAGCTCACAGACCGGGCGCATGCGGTCATGACCATGGAGGCGCCGGCCACGCAGACCGTCCGTGATATGGATCTGACCGAAACGTTCGGGAAGCCTCCTACGGATCCGAGCAAATTGACAGGAACAGACAAGATGCTGTATGAGATACGTACCGCGATCGGAAAGCAATATGCGGATATGGCCGTGCCGGCCATGACCCGGAAACTGGGAGAGGCGGCCAACGCGGATGAGTCAGGCGCCGATATGGTGTTCAGGGCCCGGGATGAGAGGCGCTTCAAATACGGCATCAAAGATACCAACGTAGAGGGCGCTACGCTGGCCCTCACAGTGCTCGCCGTTGAGGACATGGCTACGTTCGTATATAGCAACACGTCCGGAACGGGCGGCTTTTTCATAGCGGGAAATCCTGAAGACGGTCTCTTCAAGGCGCGGAACGATGAAGAAAAGTCCCATGCGTTGGTTCGGTACGGTGAGGCGTTCGGGGCATTGCGCGACAGGATGGGCCACTTATTCAATTTGGAGGCGATGACGAGCAGCCAAAGCGACAAGCTTGATGGCACGCATGTGCAACGCCTGCGTGAGGACTACAAATACCTGATCGACGCGCTAGCCAACACTAATACAGAGAAGGACTTTCATGCCAATGCCAGGAAGTTGCTCGATTTCAGCTTGGCGCACCGGCTGAAACCGCGCGCGGAGGCCGCGATCGCCATGAAGGCCACAAAGAAGACATTCGATGAGAAGCTGGACAATGCGGTAGGCAAGGCAAGCAATACCAATGGCGAATTGTGGGCCGTTCGCGAGGGCCTTAAACAGTCCTACGCGGGGCTTATCAGCACGGAGGTCGTCTCGCCTGACAATCCGGACGCGCTGCTTAGCTCCGACATGAAGGAGAGGCTGGGCGCGCTTACGCAGATAACCGTCCTCGGCGTCTTTCGCACCATACTGCCTGCTATGCCGTTTGCTGACTTTATTAAAGAGCTTAAGGAGCCCGAAAGCGAGGTGTACAGGCTCAGCTCCGAGCGCCTCAGCGCTGCGCTTGCGGCCGCAAACTTCAAGAAGAAGGATCTCTCGGGCAACGCCCCGGCCGGCTCGTTATATCGTCCTCTCGCGAAACGCGGGACGGAGGGCGAGCCTTCGGAAAAGTCGCTGGCCCTCGCTCACCATCTCGTCAAGGGTTTTTCCAGCGCGGTGGGTGACTCTCCAAAGGAGTGGCTGAGGACGAATGCTTCCAAACAGCAATCCCAATCCTCATTCGCCCAATCCTTGGCGGAGGACAAGCTGGGGAAGGAGGCGGGCGCGATGCACAAACAGCTGGTTGTGTCGGGCATCATTGATAAGTTGGCCTCAAATATGCCTAGGGACAGCGTCCTCAGCATCGCAAACTATGTCGGGGGCTCGGCCGGGCTATCCGCTGCGCTCTCCGGGATTGATGGGGAATTCGACCTGGGGCTGACGCGCGAAAACGACCTGAACGTCGAGCACGGCGGGGACGACTCGTGGAGGGTCTACGTCGGAGGCAAGCTGCAGTCCAAGATCGCCGCGAGCATAGGCGCGAGCGCCGGACTCCTTGAGCTCGAGGCAGGCGTTACGGTCGATCTGTCCGGCGCCAGCGGTATGCGCCTGGAGTTTGCGAACGAAGAAAATTGCAAGAAATTCCTGCGGATATTCTTTACGGGCGGCAGTCCGTTGCTCGATGCCCTCGAGCCGAAAGCCAAGCCGGAAACCGCGCAAGGCGCAGCGCTAGACCCGGTGAGGGAAGCGCTGCAGCTGAGCGAGCGGATCATCCCGGTCAAAAATTATGAGGGGAACATCAAGCTTGAGACGTCCGTCTCAGTCGCGGGCGACGCCCCGAACTCTGTGGAAGATGCCGTGAAGAAACTGGCCGAGATTACGGGGCTCTCCGATCTGATGCAGAAGGCCAAGGCAAAAACTGTGGGCAAGGCTTCGGAGAAAATAGGGAAAAAGGTCGCGGCAAAATCTTCGGCAATGGTTGGTGCGGGGACCGTGTCCGGGGCTGTGGAAAGCGCTGCTGATACAGGTATTGGCGTGGCCAAGAACAAGGCTGTAGGAAAGGTCGAAGGCGCGCTCAAAGGCAAGATGGTCGAGCTCGGATTTGAGGATATGGGCGAACCAGAAGAGGGCGAGGCTACAAAGCTGCATGACTTATCCCTCGCGGCAAGCCTCTCTATCGGAGGAAAGCACGAGACGGAGAAAATCGCCGCCAACAAGGACAAAGTGACGGTCTCCGTAGATGCGGAGGCGTCGTCCAAGGTGTCGGTCGCCATGTTCGGCGCGGGCCTGAGCGAGGAGGTGGAGAGAAAATTCTCCGCTTCGCTCGAACGCAGCTTTACGGATTCGCAGATGACGGGCGCTGTCATGACCCGCACATACGAGATCGGCGGGGAGTCGGCGGCAGCCGACTCAAGGCGCGTGCTGTCCACATTCGGCATTACAAACGTGACGATCGAGCGCGACCTTGAGGGCGAGCTCAGCAAATACGACAAAGTATCCATGATCATTGACGCCGAGCTGACCCGCGAGGGGCTCGCAAAGTACCAGGAAGCGGCCAGGGAGAACAATTCCCTCAAAACCATGGTCGTCCTCAGCGACAGGAAAAATTACAGGAACTCGGAGATACGGATAGAAGTCCCCGCGAACGAGTCGAACTACGAAAAGTTCCTGAACCAGCAAGTTGGCGCCGAAGTGCTTGGCGAGGGCGGCAAGGTCAAACTGGGGTTCAAGTTCGGCGCGCGGGGGACACTGATTCAGTATTGGCGATACAACGCGGCCATGCGCAAAGCGGGCCCGCAGAGGCTATCGGCATGATTGGGAAAACACTTATCAGCGTTTCCCAAGGTGGAAGAAGTAAAATGTTACTTGAAAGGCGGTGTATGGCTTGAACAGCATCAATTTATTGCCATTTGAACGGAATCGGTACTACCCGGGGAAATTGCTCACCTCGGCCGATTTCCTTTCCGAGCAGTCCTACGTGGGAAATAAGAGGCGTTTCATGAACGCGCTCCTGTACGGCCCCGGCGTCATCTGCGGGCTCAGCGTGTACAACCTCGACGGCGCTTCGCTCATGATCGAGTCGGGTGTGGCCACCGATGGGTTCGGGCGCGAGATAGTGGTCGAAAACTCCGTCGTGCGCAAGATTTCGGCCATCGAGGGCTACGATGAGACGGACAGCACTCGGTTGACTCTTTGCCTCAAATACGACGAGGAGGAGATACAGCCTGTATACGCGGTGGGTTCCGCCGATACGGGCAGCGGATACGAGATGAACAGGGTCAGGGAAGGGTACAAACTCTTCTTCGCGGATACCGGGACGTTACCCAATGATAAGCTGGCTGAATCCGAGTTTCTAAGCCGGGCGATTATCTACGCGGACGCGGACTATTCCGTGTCCTTGACCTGTCCCTCTATGGTACCTAGCGGGCATAGCGTGAAGGTCATATTGACCGTCGAGAAACTTTCCGATGAAGAAAAGACGTTTACCTTGAACGGTGTATTTGGTACGCCGGCATTCATAGGACCGGACGGAGAGCATGAGTTCAAGGTTGAGATAGTTGAATTTTCGCTGAACGCGGGTGGGAGGGAAGATTTGGTCTATTCTCTTATCTCAAGGTCGGACGAAAAAGCGGATACGATGATACTAGGGAAGCCGGAGGACATCACGATCGCGGTGGGAGGTGAGTCAAAGCAGATTCCTGCGGGCGTCATGCTTCACCTCACGATATCGCCGGAATCCCCCGAGGACATCGTGGAGCGCGAGCTCGCAAAGGTCAGCCTGGAAGCCCGCTCTATCAACAGATCCTACGATTATGTGAAATTGGCGGAGGTTGAGATCGAGCGCAGTGCCACGACCGGCATCATAAGCGAGATCAGGGAGACAGGGGTCAAATACTACATTCCGACCATCGCCGGGTCCGCGGACAGACGCGAATATGCCACGTGGTTTGAGCCCGCGCGCGAACTAGCGTCCACCGACCGCGTGAAGATCGAGGAACAGGTCAAATACAATACGACCTTACGCGAGCCTATTTATATGACCGGGGTGTGTGAGATACCCCTCGGCATCGAAGACAAGAAGGTCAAGATACATTATTCTAACGAAGTGATACACGGCCTTGGTGGCGGGGATGTGTATGTCGCGGTCGGTTGCGAATGTCTGACACATGACGCAAAGTTGAATACGCAGGCCAAGAATACGGTCTATGGGGATCCGACTTTTTTCAAAAACGACGCTCTGCCCATCCCTGATGTCGAGTTGGCTGTACGCGTTATGAACGAACGTGGCAGTTTCATCGTGGCCGCAAAGCTGAACGAGCATACAGATCTCGTCATATTGCTTGTGCGTTGGACCGCCATCAAGCTACCGAGTGGGGAGGACCGTGATATCGTTGCTCAACTTCAGAACAACGCATCCATCGTGCCGGTCCAGCCAACCATAGTCCTGGCTCCCAACGAAAGCAGGTTTATAGATGTCAGGTTCAAGAACATGGCCCCCTGCGCGTTGGAATACGAACTGACTGACAAAAAATCCGGTTCGATCACTGTCGACGGCATTTACACCGCATCCAACAACGAGGGGGTGTATGAGGTACATATCTACAGCGCGGACAATCCGTTCATCTCCACCTACGCTTATGTTGTGGTGAAGAAAAAGGACGTCGGCGATGTCGAGTAGCGGATCGGTAGGCAAATGGCAATGAAGCAGTTGGTGGTTAGTAGCGAAGCGGATAGATGATGAGCAACGAAGTGGCGGGACAACTGAATACATCGGCGGAACACATGGAATCGGACACGATCATAACAGGCGGCATGACTCTCAAGCGTGTTTCCCTGATCCTACAGACGGAAGTGAACGCCGTTTGGGGATGCAGGGATTTTAGCGCGGTAGGGAGACCCTATTACACTTTGCTGGTCGTCACGAATAGGCGGATAGCCCGGGACATGGTATCCGTATTTGCTTTGTCCGAAAAGGAAACGGAGAGACCCGCATATCTGCACAGCTTCTTGTGGGGCGAAGATATATGTTATCTGTTCCCTTACCGTAGGGAACGGCGGCTAGTCGATTTCGTGACCGGGCAGACCACGACGCCCGCGGTGAGTGAACAGATATGCGTGAACCTGCTCCTCGCTGGGATGGAGTCGCTCCTTCCCTATCCCCTGCTGTTTCTCACTTTCAGGCAAGGCATGGTTCATATTGAAAACGATAACAGCGTGTATCTGACTCCATACCTGAATCTCACCGACCTTGACTTGTCTATCTCGGAATCGGATTGTGTGGTCGCCTGTGCGCAGATCATGCTCGACATTCTCGGAGCGAGTAAGGGCAAGCAGCTCAAGAGCCGCAGGTTGCTGTCCAAGAAGGTGCAACGAGAGGCATACGCTCATTTTTCCGAGGTGTATCACGATTTTAACATTACGATTTCCTCTGGGAAAAAGAAGCCTTTGCTTAAACGGTTTACCGAGTTTTTTTCCGAGCGTAAGGATCGGATATTCCGGTTCATACTCGTGATCAGCGTCATATGTTTCATAGTCGCGATCATCATGTTGCTGAACTATTTGATATTTGGGGATTTTGCGATCTCAAAGCTGTTCGGGCACGGTCTGGACACTATTGGAACCGAGGATTTAACCGTTAAATGAGGAAGGGATAGGCTTTTTGCGTAGAGTAGTTTTTTCAATCATAATCATCCTTTTCACGCTGGCCGTTTCGGCTGTCGCGCTATGGCCGTTTTTCCCCCCGTCCGCGGAGAAGGCGGGCTTCAATTTCGCTACCGACGCATACGGTAGCCTGTATCTGTCCGAATCGCACGCGGACTGTTCGTTCCTCTACCGCGTAGACGGTCGCAGCAATGTTGAGCACGTACTCAAGACGAACGGCATCATTACGCGCGTTGTGGGGCTGGGCGACCACATATATTTCCTTACCGTCGAAGATGATTTTTCTAAAGGGTGGTCCCTCATGGAGACGGACAGGGATCTGGACAGAGCTCGTGAAGTGGCAAGCGGCACATTCGACCTGCTGGGGGAGGCGTACACGCTGTCTTCCGGTGAGGGCAAGGTGTTCCTCAGCGGGGCCGGGCCGCTCGGGCAGAGGCTGCTCGCCCTTTCGTACGTGCCGGATGGCAAGGGAGCTTCGGCGGATGATGCCGCTAATGCGGAGTCCGGCTTGACGGACGCCTCTGTAGCGAGTGGAGCCGGTGTGACGGGCGCCTCAGTGGTGGGAGGGGACGAGCAGGCTATTGCGTATGGCAATGCGGGAGGGCAGGGAACCATCGCCGGTATAAAGGGCATGAACGTCTATATGCAGTATTCGCTTACAGGCGATGACTCCGCAACCGACTATGTCTGCGATGGGGAATCCATCATCGTCCTGCTCACTACGGGGCATATTGCGAGGGTCACGCCGGACGGCCTTAACCGCACGGAGGAACTGTACAAGGATTCGCTCCTACGGTGTGAGGGCGGCGTGCTCACCGTGCTGAACAAGAACGATAGCAAGGTCCTCGCTGAAAGCGCAGCCCTGAAATTTACATCGGTGCACGAGTACAGCGATTTGAATGTTCGCGGCTTTGCTGTGAAGGGAGGCGAGGCCGTCCTCCTGGCATCTGTCGGGGACAAGAAAGCGTCCCTGTATTTTGCGGATCCCGCTTCTTTGAGTAAATGGGAAAAAGTCCCTAAGATGGATGTGCCGCTCATGGAGCGTCTGGGCTTTGTGGACTACAAGTCCCCCAAAGTATTCATAATAGTGCTAACCCTTGCCATCGCGTTCATCCTGTCGGGGATGATTGCGATCAATGTGCGCATACTCGTGCTCAGGGTATGCACTACCTTTGCGGCTATGGGGTGCTTTATGCTCAGTGTCATGTGCTACCTTGTGTTCAAGACTGCCGGCAGTCTTGCCTTGGTTGAGGTGGATCCCGGTTCCGGCGGCGTGTTGAGCGAAATTATCGCTTCGCCGAACATACAGGCAAACCTGCTTTCATTGTCCAGCTTGGGTGGGGTGCCGCGCGAATACCTCGCTTCGGAGGGGATGCAGTCGGATGTGGCGTTCTCCGCATTCCTCAATGGTGGCGTCGCGCTTATCTGTGCCGTAATCATCTCTGTCGTATTCATGGTTTTTTCGTTGCGGCCCATGCGCGATCTGACCAAGCGTATCGGCCGGTTTGTCGAAGGCGATTTTTCTGTCGACGGTATGGTCGCCACGAAGGGCGACCTCGGAAAGCTGATACGCGCCGTGACGGAGATGGGCGTATCGCTCGCTATCAAACAGTATGAAACGAACTGCATGGTCGATTCATATGCGCGCTTCGTTCCGAGGAATGCTGCGGGACTTCTGGGCCGGGCTGGTATCATGGAGGTCAGTACGGGCGACATCGCGGCTATAGATGAATGCATCGCCCTCGTTTCCATCGAGAACCGCCACTCAGTCATGCACCGTACGGACAGGCAGGGGTTCATGGATTTCATGAACGGTTCCTTTACGAAGATTATGGAATTTGCACTTCAGCGCAAAGGGGCTATGCTCTCGGCGGAGCTCCTTGACGTCTTACCCATACTCTTCTCCGCAAAGCTGGGCGCGAAGCCTGATGACACGTTGCGGTTTGGCCTTGACCTGATCGACTGCGTGGACGATGTAGATGGCGAAGGCGAATTGCCCGCGCCCGATTTCTTCCTGCTCATGCACAAAACGGACTTCCTCTACGGTATCGCAGGCACGGATAAAAAGGCGTTTACTTTCATATCTTCGGCCGAGCTGAACTTCCTCCGCGCTTGCAACGCACCGCTTCGCCAGCTCGGCATTCACATGGTCGCCACGAGCCAATATCTTGATAATTTAGAAGCAGATGGGTCAAAGGATGTGGCAGATTCATTTGCCAAGCGCCATATAGGAATGGTCCGCTTTGCGGATGAAGCGCGCGATTATACATTATATGAGATGCTCGACTACCTTTCGGATCGTGAGCGTAGTTTGCGGCTCAGCTACGATGAAAGGGTACAGAACGCGATAGATATGTTCTACAGGGATGACTTCTATCCGGCGATGGTCGAGTTTTCGTCTATACTCAAGGCCAACCCGAGCGATGGGCTCGTACGGTGGTACGCCTTCGCCTGCGAGAAATATTTCAGGGAAAAAGATCCCTCTAAGGTGAGGCATCAGCTGTTTGGGTCAGAGGATACATAAGCGATGGGTGGATTCTTCGGCACATTACTGAATACATTACAGGCGCGCTTCTTAGGGATCGTAACGAGGATTCGCGTACTGTTGAGCCCGAGCTGGTGGAAAACGAAGGGCTCCGTAGCACTGCGCGAATTTTTCACGAAGCTGTTCGACTTCAAACCACGCCACTCGGGCGACTATTATCCTCTTCTGCGATGGCTCATCAGCAAGCGGCTCGCGTTCGCTCTCGTAATCTTGATAGGGGTGGCGAGCCTCTACTACATACTTATATTGTCCCCTGTCGCTATCACGGGCAAGGCGGCGGGCAACGCGACCCTGCCCGTCTATAAATACAATTCCCTCGCCATACGGTTCTTTGCTGGCTCGTGCCGCGTCAAGGCGCGCGGCGGTTATATCGCCTACGAGGGCGCTATCAACAAGGGTATGGTGAAAGGGGACGGCCGTCTCTTTGACAAACACGGGAATACCATATATGACGGCTCGTTTGACAAGAATATGTACAACGGCAAGGGCAAGCTGTTCTATCCTAACGGCAGGCTGAAATATATGGGCGACTTTGTCAACAATGAGATGAGTGGCACAGGTCAGATATTTTCCACCTCCGGCGCGCTACATTACGACGGCGCCTTCCTGAACGGCAGGAAGAACGGGGAGGGAACCCTGTACAACGGCGCGGCGAACGGCATATATCACGGCAATTTCGTCCTGGACCGGATTGCGTACCCCGAGTTCGTCGGGAAGACCGCGGAAGAGGCCGCGGCGATGTATACAGGCGCGCAGGAAATCTACGCGTCGGATTCGGAGTCCGCCCTATTTATGAAGGAGATCGGGGCGGTCGCCACGATCACGGATGGAGCAAACGACCTGGAAGGAGAGGGCAAAATCACCGGCATCATCGTGCTGGCAAGCAGTTTTCAAAGCGCAGACAAAATATGCACGAAGATGTCGGAGATAGGGGACCTGTTCGGCAAGCCGGACTATAACGGCTATACATACTGCATGCTTCCTGACGCGGTCGCACTCAATTCCCTTGCGAATAACGACGGGCTCGGCAAGGTCTCCATAGATGCGGAAGGCTTGTTTGATGGCGTATACCGCGTCAATGAATACGGCTCGGACACGGAGGTCTACATATACGCCTACAAAGCGGACGGCATCCTCTACACCTTCTATTGCTCAGACCCGAATGAGGAGGAATTTTTGATGTACTCGATCGAGGTGGGGGAATGAATAGAATAAAAAGGCCGATAGGGGCGGTAGCGGCTGTCATGCTCCTTGTATCGCTGGTCTATAGTTTGGTCATAGGCCCCGCACCGGCCTATGCCGCGGCGGACAAGCCGTTCATGCTCGCGAGCGCGGAGCAGATGGCTCTCGCTTCAAGCCCCGAAATATCGAAGATATACAACCAGATACTGCTCAAGCAGGTCAATTATACGGACGCGGTGACGTCCATCAACGCGCGGATCCAGAACAAGCGTACACTTCGATGGACGCCGCTGCTCTCATTCAAGTTTCCCGAAAAGCTCAATTTGACGGATGAATTTGACATCAACGTCAAACCGCAGGCCATGATCTCGGAGATTTCGATCCTGCAGCACCAGATGAGCGACGCGAAGTACGAAGTGCTCTCGAAGGTCCGCCAAAGCTATTTCGACGTGTATGCGGCGCAGGAAAAATCCTCGTTCACACAGCAGATGCTCACGGACGCGCAGAAGGAGCTGGCGAGGAACCAGGCTCGGCTTTTGGCAGGGCAGGCCAAGCAGGCCGACATAGATAAGACGCAGCAGAGCGTCAAGAAGTTCACTGAAGACCTCGCGGGGCAACTGCGTGAGTTCCAAACGGCCAAGCAGTCCCTGACGGACATCGTGAAGCTCGACGTCACCACGGGGTACCGTTTCCTGAACCCGCTCAAGGACGCCGATATCACGCGCGACCAGCTGGACGGCGTGATATCATATACGCTCTCCGCCGACCAAGGCGTATACGAGGCGAGGGCGGCGGAGTCGATCGCCCTGCTCAACCTCAACATCGCGGAGTCGCTCATGCGCGGCAAGTACGGCGGGGCCATGGGCCGGCTCAATTCGTTCATATCTATGGCTAGGACGGGGGGGTCCGTAGACTACGCGGCATTCCAGATGCAGTACAAGGTGATGCTGACCGACATCGACAGCAGATGGCAAGGGAAGAGAAGGATACTTTTCTTCAAGTTCCCGAGGGTGTGGTTCAAGGGACAGATTGACGGTATACGGTACATCGAGGATGAGCCGTACGCGCTCTACACCGCCTGCATGGAATACGCTTCCGCGAGGACAGACCGCGCTTCGGCCGAGTCCGACCTGACGAAACGGATATCGGCGGACTACGAGACGCTCGTCACGACGCGGAACGCGTCCAAGTCGATGTCGGATTCGGTGGCGGATGCTTCAAAGTCCTTGAGCAAGCTCATGATACTGAACAGCGTCGGCAAGGCCGATTACGATGAAGTGAAGGATCAGCAGACGGAGTATCAGACGCTGCAGATGGACGCCTTCGAGATGCTTACGACCTACAACGAGCTGCTGATCGCCTTTGACCGGCTGTGCTGCGGCGCGGTCACGCAGTACTTCAAGGGTACGAGCTTCAAGTCCGACTCGGGAGGCTCAGTGATCAGCTACCCGACGGGCGACGGGCAGATATGGTATTACGTCTACGGAGATGTGTCGGACATGACCTTCGTGTTCGGGATAGACGTCCCAGACGGGTTCAAGCCTGAGGTGACGGAATACGAGCTTTGGTATGAGGGCCAGAAACTGAGCGAACGCGTGGATGCGGACAGACCTTTCCGCCACCTGACGCTCGATTACGGCGACACGCAGATGCTCACGGTGCGCATCTTCGGGCCCGACGGCTTTGTGGGGGAATGCGAGATCGACGCTTCTGAGCCGCGCGGCCCCCTCCCTTTGGAAAACGCGGAGGGTGACAATCCCACCGAGCAGGAGAAGACGATCGGTAGCTACACGGTGGAGACACGGATCGTGGGCGTCGCTAGCGTTTCCGAGTTGATGCCGGAATTCAACGCGGACCTGAAAGTGGCTTCATATACGCTGCGCTTTGGCGAAAATAATGTAGGTGGTCCGGACAAAGTGCCCGCAGGGAAGAGCTTTAGCTATCTGTCGCTGTTAATAAACGACCTTGGGGGCGTCCGTATGGCCGTATATGACAAGAATGGCAAGCAGATATGTACGGCGCGTTTTGAAACATCAGATGGGACGATCAGGACGTCGGACGATATAGGGTAGGCGCGGCACAGAGGATATAAAGGAAGAAAGAAAATGGTTCGATCCAAAAAGAAAAAATCAAATAGAAGAAGATGGGTGATGATTGCTGTCATCGCGATGCTGGCGCTCAGCGCTATGGTCTGGAAAGGCGGGTTGTTCACGGATTGGGCGAACGCTATCTGGGACGAGAGCAAGGCGGTGCATATCAAGCCAGCCGGCATAGAGAACAGCACGCTCATCATCGGCACCCACCTGATACATATCAGCGCGCTTACAGAGGAGTTGTACGATATCGCCATGCAGTCTGCGGGCGACTCCGGGCAGGACAAGGTCTACTACAAGTCGGAGCTGGGCGGTGGCGCCTGGTGCGATATCACGGAAGCAAACTCGCTCTCGTCGATAGCCACGGGATATACGGATCCCAGTGGCATGAACTCCATCACCGCTGTGGACAATTCCGTCATCGCTTCGCTGTTCTTTGAATATCATACGAAATCCGACGGTATCACCTACGACCTGCGCACGAATGCGGCGGTCAATATATTCAACACGAGTAGCCCCTATGAGCTTGAGTCCATGGCTGAGCTCGAACCGCTGAAACTGCAGTACGACCTGTATGTGAACATGCAGGCCACCACGACCGCGGGCATACAGAAGATCGAGCGGATCGCAGCGTTCTGGCGCACGGATGTACGTTCTGAAGCGACGGATAAGTCAGACAGTGACCTGAACGTGCTGCAGGACTACTATACGATCATCAGCAAGGAGGATGACGCCACGGATCAGATGGGTGCGGTACAGAGCGTTATGGCGGCGGTGGATGCCGCGCGCCGCGCGGAGGTGTTTACCATCGTTGAGAACGTCCTTAGCGATTTCATCAACGAGGCCCAGAGCGCTATGGAAGGCGGACTCACGGATCCCGACCTTAGATCGGCGCTGAACGACAGCCTGGCGAACGTTCAGGCGGCGCTTAGCGAGCAGGAGGGCAAGCGCCTCGACGTGGGCGTCACTGTCCTTTCCTCCGCGCGGTACAAAGCTTCGAACGATCTGATTGAAAATGCGGGAAGTAGTAATTACGCGGAGTGCGACAAGAATACATCGAAGCTCGTGGACATAGCGAGTATTGAAGCTGGCCTTATCAAGCACGAGGTTACGGAAGCCGAACTGCTCGCGGATGAATTGATGCCGGATGCTGACCGCCGTTTGACTTCCGCGCTCAAATCGGGTGAAAACGCGCAGTATAGGGCGGCGGAAGCCGCCAATTCGGCAGGAGCTACTCTCAGGGCCATAGTAGCGGACTACCGTTCCACTCTCAATGCGGCTCGCGGTGAGCTAGAGTCATTTATCTCAGCGTACACGAAGCGCATCGTCGCGGAGGACAGCATCGACTTTATCGATGACCGCCTAGCCGATACGAAAGCATGGTTGGATAAGATTCCGAGCGGCGCGTTCGCGGAGGAAGCGCAGACATGTGTGAACAATCACATCGAGTTCCTCACCGGTCTGAAGCGCCAGCTCGAAATCGCACTCGGCGGCAATGCCCTAGATCAACTGACTCAGGAGAAAGCCGCCCTGCAAGACTCCTATCTGGCTGCCCTTGATGAGAACGATCTTACGGGCGCGAAGGCCATCGAAGGGCAGATTGCGGCGTTGGACGTTAAGATCGAGGCAGCGGAGGATGAAACTAGCGCAAAGATATCCAAACTCGAGCAACAGATTGCAGCCATCCAGGCCAAGATCAACGATGCTGACGGTGGCGCCGGTACGGCAGCCCTCGAGCGTGAAAAGGATATCCTGAACGCGCAGCTCCGCGCGCTTTCGGCGACCCTGTCACCGAGCTCCGTCGGTAGCATCGCATCGGATCTGAGGGCCAGCGCTCTGTCGGTTATCGCGAACGGCGGCAACATGGACGACCTCGATAACGCCATATCTTCCCTCGGTGAGATTGTAGGAATGAACTTCAAAGTCGTATTTCCTGCATTGAAGGACATCTATGACGCCATGCAGAAAAAACATGCGCTTGAAGGCAGCAACGCGTTTGCCAGCCAGATCAAGACAGTGGAGGGGCTTATTACTAACAACCAATCCTCCTATGAGGCGTCTCTTTCGGGCGATAAGGATCAATCCGAGATTGCGAATCTGACAGACGAATATTTTGCTTCCCTCAATTCTGGTGACGGTGGCGGCATTTTCGGCGGCGCGGGTACAGGTGGAGACGGCGTTCTCGGCGGTGCTGGTACAGGTGGTGCTGGTACCGGCGGCTCGGGAGCCGGCGGTGCTGCGGGTACGGGCGGTGCCGGCGGTGCTGCGGGTACGGACGGCGCAGGCGGCGCTTCCGCAGGCGGTGAGGGCTCGTCAACTTCCGGTGGTATAGACGCCGGGAGTGGCGCGGGTTCGTCATCCGCATCCGGTGGTAGGCAAGGCGCCCTGTCTGGCAAAGACGCGATAGCATACATCAATGCACTGAAGGAATACGCGGACGCTACAGGTAGCGACACCGCGCGGGATATTATGCGCGCCGAAGCTCAGAGGCAATTCACGCTCGGTAACAAACTCGTATACAAAAAGCTCGACGACCCGGCCGTACGTTATTTGCCCGCTACCGCGGTCGCATACTGGAAGGGCATGCGATATGTGTGGAACAACAATTTGAACGAATCCATATTGACGCGTGGCACGGATTACTACGCGTTTATGGCTTGGTCCGACCGCGTGACACGTAGTCGTGACGCGGACAAGGCGGACACGATGGATTCCATATCGGGATTTCTCGGTTGCGTATACATCCCCGGTAGCTATACGGAAAAGACATTTGAGTGCGAGCCTGTGTATCTTCAGGGCTCCGATCTCGGTATCCTCATGAGCGAGGAAATACAGACGATGTCGGACGAACTGCTTGAACGTTTCATGCAGTAGCGGCCGCGGAAAGGTAAGGGGCACTAAAGGGGAAAGCAAATGGCAGACTATTCAATCATATCGGATATCAGCTCGCATATAGTGAAGGCGCTCAGGGACAGGATGTGCCCGGAACCTATCCCGTCCCCAAACAATATCGACGTCTCGTCGCCGATGGATCAGGACGTGGACTACATCCTCGGCCTTTACCTCTACGACATAGCGGAGGAGTTGGATATGACGACATCACCGCTTATCAGGCACGGTGCCACGCGGCTGACGAAACCGCCTAAGCCTTACGCGCTCTACTACATGCTGTTCATCAACGGATCTTCGCAGATGGGGCTCAAGGCGCATGATATACAGAAGATCATCGGGCGCGCGGCGCAGGTAGTCAACGACGGGAATGTGCTTGAGCCGAGGACCGTACAACCGTGGCTCGAGTCCGATGAGTCCCCGATCGTCATAACGCCTGCGCGGATGCCGCTCGAGGAGAAGGTGCGAGTGTGGTCGGCGATCAACAAACCGTACCAGGTCAGTCTGTTCTACAAGGTTTCGCCCGTGCTATTGTCGAGCGAGATCGTCATAGAGCCGCCGAGGGTGACGGAAGCTTCGTTCAACCTCGAGGTAGGATGATGGAACGAAAGAAAGGGGGATAGTCATGGCAGATTCGACAATAAGGCATAGAGTTGATTTGGCGGTCGCATTTATGGACAGGACCACGGGCATGCCCGCGTCCGGCAACGTGTCGCTGACGCGGGATGGCAAGAGGACAAATTTTCGGATGAGTCCCGACGGAGTCGCGCTGTTCACTGACACTGGCCGTGAGGATTTCACTCTAGGTGTCAGCGTGTCCGGGTACGAACATGAAGATGTGCGCATAGAATACGGAGAAATAGACGAACAGCTACCGTATGTGGAGGTCTACATGATCCCGCAGGATGTATTTGGTGAAGATTATCTGACGATAGACGGTAGCGTTGATGGGCTCACGGACGTGGACTCCGTATGCGTTGACGCTCCCGCGTGGATCGTTCAGAACTTCGACTCTCGCAAGCTCCTGCTGACGGTGCAGAGCATATACAAGAATGAGATAGGAGGCAGGCATTACGGGATCATCGCCAACGACAGGACCGGCTATGTCCCGATCGAGATATTGGGCAGGGAGCCTGGCGATACATACCGCGTGGGCGTCCCTCCTGATGGTGAGGTCACGCCTGGATTGCGCCTGGCGTATCGCGTTACAGGGCGGGTGCAGGGAGAGACCTGTCTGTTGCGCCTGCCGAACAGGGTCGGGCGCAAAGCCTGGATATTGCGTGTGGCCATAGGTAATAAGAGCAGGTTCCGGCTCTTTGATATAGATAAAACCGCGCAGGGCGCGGCCGGAAGGCGGATCGGCTTGGGAGAGATTATGAGCCGCGCCGCGCCCGGCATTGCGGACGCGCATGAATATGATGCGGAGATGAAAGGAGGGTAGATCTGTATAAGGAACGAAGGTCATCTCGTTGGATGATGAAGGATAATACTAGAACAAGTTGTTTTTTTACTGAACAGAAAGGAGGGGGTTTGGAGAGCTCTCCAAACCGAATCAAGCATGGCTGAATATTTATCACCGGGAATCTATGTGGAAGAATACGATTCCTCACCGCGTTCCATCGAGGGCGTGGGCACCAGCACGGCGGGTTTCGTCGGTATTGCGGAAAAAGGCCCGACTACGGGCGTACCCCAACTCGTCACTAGTTTCGCCGATTATTTGAGGCAGTACGGCGGCTATTTGAGCGCGCATACGCACGGCGACTATCGTTTCCTGCCGTATACGGTCGAGCAATTTTTTATGAACGGAGGTACGCGCTGCTACATCAGCCGTGTCATCCCGACGGACGCGAAAGCCGCTACGGGAAGGCAGGGCATCCTGTCCTTCACCGCGGCCAATGAAGGCAAATGGGGTAACCGCGTGACGATAGCCATCACTGGAACGAGCAAGCGCAAGCTTCAGATCGTGGAATCGGTCAGCGACACGGTATTCAAGGCCAAGTCGGTCGTCGGCTTCAAGGAAGGAGACATAGTCACGCTCGGAGAGGAAGTCAACCGTATTGTCACTATTCTAGAGAATAATGTGACATTCGAGAATGCCTTCTCGTCGGATCCCGTGGACGACGCACTTGTGCCCAAGACCTGGGTTTACTCCGCGGAGCTGGACATCGCCGTACAGAGCGATGGTTACGTGGAAAATTACAGAAGCGTTGACCTGAATCCGGATTCCGTCGACTATGTACTGCGCAGACTCGCGGGTAGCACGATCGTAGAGGTGGACGCAAAGCCGCTCACCGACATTATGCTCCCCATCGCGCAGATATTTGACGAAGATACCGACAAGGGTATCATTCCGCTTTCGGGCGGAGCGGATGGCACGATCGCGGCGGCAAATGCCGGTACGTTCATCGGTGTGGACAACGGGCCGGGTAAGCGTACGGGTATAGAGTCGTTCAAGGAGAACAATATAGTGAGCCTCATCGCCGTGCCCGGGGTCACCATCCCTGAGGTGCTGGTCGCGCTTACGACGCACTGCGAGAACGAGAAAAACCGTTTTGCCGTGATAGACGTCCCTGTAGATACGGTCAAGACGGACGAGATCGCGGAGTATCGGGAGATCATCGATTCTAGCTACGCGGCCATCTATCACCCGTGGGTGCAGGTCTACGACCATCTCGCGCAGGCGCCCGCCTACGTCCCGCCGTCAGGTACCGTGCTGGGCGTCTACTCGCGCACCGATATCGAGCGCGGCGTGCACAAAGCGCCCGCCAACGAGATTGTGCGCAGTACGGGCCTGTCCACTAACTACACTTCGAAGGAGCAGGATATACTGAACCCCATCGGTGTCAACCTCATAAGGGCCTTGCCTGGCCAGGGCATACGCGTATGGGGGGCCAGGACGGCCAGTTCCGACTCGCGCTTCAAGTACGTCAATGTGCGGCGCCTCTTCATATTTGTGGAGGAGTCCATCAAGAATTCGACGAACTGGGTAGTGTTCGAGCCAAACGGCGCCGATCTGTGGAACCGTGTGCAGATGACGATATCGTCGTTCCTCGAGGGGCTCTATTCGGGCGGCATGCTCGCCGGCGACACGTCAGACCAGGCGTATTTCGTCGACATAGGCCCGACGACGATGACGCGCGACGACATCGAGAATGGCCGGCTGATATGCAACGTCGGCATCGCGCCGGTCAAACCTGCTGAGTTCGTCATCTTCCGTGTGACGCAGTTCACGGCGGAAGCCGGCGGCAGCGATGGCGGCGGCGGTGGCGAGGAATAATCGCCAAAGCGTGCTTTGGCGGGAACAGGTAATTGAAAGGAGAATAAATCATGGCATTTGGAGCTACAGACGCAAAACCGGCGGGAGGTGCGAATTCATATCCCTACACAAAGATGAATTTCGCCGTTTCCATCATGAACCAGGCCGGGGAAGCGGCATTCAGTGAAATATCGGGGCTCGACGCGACGGTGGATGTGATCGAGTTCAGGCAGGGCAATTCGGGGAGCTTAGCCCCTACGAAGATCCCCGGCCTTGTGAAGCAGGGCAACCTCTCGATGAAATTCGGCATCACCGCATCGGCGAACTTCAGAAAGTGGATATTTGACTGCGTCAACCATCAGAGGGTGGGCTCGATCCGTACGGACATCGTTATCGAGCTGATCGACATCAGGACACAGTCGCCTACTGTCCTACAGAGTACGGCCAACGCAGGCCCCATGGCTTGGGTGCTGAAGAACGCGTGGGTGACGAAGTACACCGGCACGGACCTCAATGCACTGCAGAGCGAGGTCGCTATCGAGACTATCGAAGTCGCCTACGAGTACATGGACGGCATACCGCAGCCTGCTTCGTAGTCCGCTTAGTTATAATCATTGTTGCAGAATGCCCGCGGCGCGCGCTTCGCGCGCGCCGGTCGGGCTGTGGAGATGACTCATGCAAACTGTATTTGATTTTGAACTGCCCAAGGGCTACATGGATGACAAGGGAGAGATTCACAAGCGTGGGAAAATGCGCCTTGCCACGGCCGGCGATGAGATCGGCGCGATGCGCGACCCGCGCGTCGTATCGAACCCCTCGTACCTGTCGGTGGTGGTGCTCGCTTCCGTCATTACGGAAATCGAGGGCTTGCCCGCGGTCGCTGCGGGTGTGATAGAACATCTCTATACCTCGGATCTGGCGTTTTTGCAGGATATGTATCAGCGCATCAACAACATAGATCCGCCGGTGACGAGCGCTGTCTGTCCCGAATGCGGCCACTCGTTTGAGGCTCCCGTAAATTTTACGCGAGAGGGATAGCGCTCTACCCCGAGGGAGAGATGTACAAGGAGATGGCATTTATCTCGTACTATTTCCACTGGGGAGGCGATGAGGTGATGGCGCTGGACCACGCCGCCCGCAGGCGCTGGTGTGAGGAAATCTCATCGATCAACGCGGACCTCACTCCCTCTGACGCAAAGGGCGGGAGAGAAAAGAATATAACTGAAATGAATGTCAGGCCGGTATTTTGAAAAGATTCGGCCCATGGCGGACACAGTGAACGGAATGAAAAATGGCTTTTAACACTACATCAAGGGATGTCACTACGGGCAATAACCTCGTATCGAATATGGGCCTTGCCCCCGTGGTCAGCTACAATTTCATGCTTCGCGTGGAGGGGCTGTACGATCTGCCCTGCAAGAGCGTCAAAGCTTTTTCGCGCGAGAACGAATACGAATTGATACAGGAGGGCGGTCGGAATGACTACGTTCATATGAAACGCAAACCGATCAGCAAGCCTTTCACGCTCGATGTCGAGCGTTATGTCGGTGTGGATTACTTCGATCCTCTGCCGAACGGCTCAGAGCCGATATTGCCGATACTGCTCGTAGTGTCGCGCAAACCGAACAATTGGTCAAACCCCGACGGATGGATGCGCACATATACGTTTACAGGCTGCATAGTGATGAAGAAGGTATACGGCGAACTCAACGCGGAACAGTCTGGTCTGCTCACGGAGACGACGACTATAGCGTA
>JAISLZ010000034.1 GCA_031277015.1 Eubacteriales Family XIII. Incertae Sedis bacterium
AGAAAAAACGCGGGGCAGTTCATACGCTCCGCGCAAGTCTCAATATTAAAATAAATGATGGAATCGGCCGAGACGGCCGGGCTTAATTTACCGTGCCCCCCCCCTGGAATAATATGGGAGAGACATGGGTTTCCTTGATATCGCTGATTCAGTCATGTTCATTTAGGCCCGTCATACCTCACTCATCTCACGCACCTACTATCTCACTCGCGTAAGTCTTATACTACAAATAATATACCGTCCACCGCGCCTTGTCAAATTCCCAGGAAAATGCTAGCCCGCAAAACCATGCCGGCTAGAAATCACATAAAATCCGCTAACTGCGCCTGGAGCTACCCATGGATGTATTACGTGAGTCACCGGGAATCGGCCTCGTTACTCTCGTCGTCATCCATTTTATCCGGATTGTGTATGAGATGATTGATCGCTATCGCGATCACGACCCCCGCCATAGTATCTAGAAAACGATGGACGCCGAGCGCCCACGGGCTCATGCCCTGAGTCGTCTGCAAGGCTATCATGAAGAACACGACACAGCCCATGATGATTGCCTGGTTCGTGCCGAGCAGATTGCACACCACAATGATGATGATCGTGCCGACCGTCACAAGAAGGACATGGACTATCGCGTTGCGCGCCACTAGATCGACGTACAGCACAACCATGCCGAGCGCCGTCCCGAGCACGATGCCGTGGAGACGGTTGAGCCCGATCTGAATCGAGCCTTTCACGCTGTCCTGCATGCTTATGACGGCGGCGGTCAGCGCGAGGAATGCGTCAAAATCTCCGGCTATCCCCATATGCTTGGCGACCGCGAACACCAACAGGCAAATAAGGATGGCCAGCGCCGTCTTTACCGTCCGCATCCCGATAGAAAAATTGCCGGCCCTGCGCTTGATATCTCTATGATATTGCCTTATGATTTTTTTCATTTCACCTTGGCGCCTGCTACAGTTTACGATAAATTATAGCATAGGAAGCAGGTTCACTTTATATAATTTTACAAATACGTGTTTCGAACACATGTTGCAAGCCTCTTTCAGTAGGTGTATAATTTATAAAAAAATATTGCGGCAGACGTTTAACAGTTGTTTTTTGGGTATAATATATAGTATGTATGGAATGTGGGGCAATCGGCCCGGCGCCATACGGGGATAAGGGTATAATAATGGTAATTTTAAAATTCCGCAATTTTGGTTTGTGTGCGCTTTTAATTATGACGCTCGTCTGTGCCGGGACGTTTACGTCATTCGCGAACGCGTCGGGTGAAGCCGGTGACTCCGATATTGCCTTGATCGAAGCTATCGCTTCTGATGCGGATTCGGGTGCGGAATACGATGGATACATAGTCAAGATCGACGATGACGCTACGGGATCTGATGTCAACCGTAAGGCTATGAAGCGAGTTTCAGACGAGGTGGTGTCAGAGGACATCGTAGTGGTGGATGAGCCCGTTGATGCCTTGAGCTTCGCGGATCCACAAGCTATCGAATCCATTGAGCCCAATTACAAGCTCACATCCTTCGCGTTCCCCCAAGACGACCCGCGTGATTGGGTATATGCGACCGACTATCAATGGGGGATCAAGCAGGTGGGAGCGAAATACGCGTGGCAGGCCGGCTATGATGGATTGGGAGTCAATATCGCGATTCTCGACACCGGAGTGGTGCACGGACATGAGGATCTCAATCCGTCAAAGATCATCAATTCCTATGACTTCGTAAACGACGATATGGTAGCTGATGACGACCATTCCCACGGATCCATAGTAGCGGGTATCATCGCGGCCGACACGGACAACGTAGGGGCCAACCCGCAGCAAGGTATAGGCATGGCGGGACTCACTGACAAGGCCAGCCTTCTGACATACAAAGTTTTGGATGCGGACGGTAGCGGATACGTGGATGACCTTCTAAGCGCGTACGAAAGCATACTGTACGGTGATACGCGGGTCGACGTAATTAATTTGAGTCTCGGACATCCCGGACATCTCAATATCGAAGAAGCAGTCATACAAAAGCTCATCGAAAGAGGAGTCATCATCGTGGCGGCGGCAGGTAATAACGGAAACGAAAAAGACGCAAGACTTCGCAATGCGGTATTATACCCCGCGGGTTATGACGGAGTCATAGGCGTCGGTTCCATCGGTCGTAGTGGCGGTGTATCGGATTTTTCCGCCAAAAACACGAGTGTGGATGTGACCGCGCCCGGCGAGATGATGGCCGGTTTGAGCCATCGCGATAAATCGGGTACTGGTGCATATCTCGTAGGCAGCGGCACATCGTTCTCCGCTCCGATAGTAGCGGCCGCGGCAGCCATAGCAAAGCAGTACGACGAAGGATTCACATCCTACAGTTTTCTTGAGGCGATTAAGGCCACCGCCACGGATGCCGGTGTCAATGGACGTGACACAGCATACGGCTACGGCGTGCTGTCACTGCCTTCACTACTTTCATATATTGATAACCGGTCACCGAGGTCATCTGTACCTATAACGGAGCCCTCTACACCGGAAGCCCCGGAGATGGAGGCGCCCGCGCCTGAAACCCCTGCGCCGGAGACTCCCACAAACGAAACGCCGCCGCCAGAAACTCCCACTATAGCAACACCGCCAGCCATGACGCCGCCAGCCATGACGCCGCCGACAGGGACGCCAACGTCCGGGGCGCCCGGGAACGGTGACAATGAAACGGACAAGAAGGAGCCCTCCACCGCCAAAAATCCTGTGAGCAAATACACGATAAAGTTTGCCGTGAACGGTGGTAAGCGTCTGGCTGAACGTTTGCGCTCCAAACTCGTCGCTTCCGGCGCCAAATATGGCAAGCTACCCACTCCCAAGCGTAGTGGATACAAGTTCAAGGGTTGGTATACTAAGAAGAAGGGTGGCTCTCTGGTCAAGAGCACGACCGTAGTCAAGCTCAAGAAGGCCCAGACGCTCTATGCGCATTGGAAACGCAAGTAACAATAAACCCCTTCCCGTTTTTTATTGACACGGGCGTGTTAAAGCGTATATAATCATTCTCGCACTGTTAATAACACACCTCATAGAGATGTAACGCAGATGCCTGAACCAGGATGGGCAAGCCGTCCGGAGGTTTGGACGTTGGATCTTTCCGATATCACGGAGAGATTACGCGCGGCAGTAGCCGCAGAACGCCGAAAAGGATCAATTGATCCCAGTAGGCAGGGAGGTACCAAATGGGCAGTTTTATTGCAAAGCCCCATGAGGTGGAGAGAAAATGGTATGTCATCGACGCTGATGGCAGAACTCTCGGCAGACTCGCCAGCGAGATCGCATCCATCCTCAGAGGCAAGAAGAAACCTATCTACACCCCACATGTGGACACGGGAGACTACGTCATCGTAGTCAACGCCGAGAAGGTGGCAGTCACGGGGAAGAAGCGCAAGGATAAGATATATAAGCGTCATTCGGGCTATCCGGGCGGACTGAAGGAAATCACATTTGAGGATCTCCAGGCGAAACGTCCAGAGGAGATCATCCGCCACGCCGTCAAAGGAATGATGCCGAACGGTCGGCTAGGCAGGCAGATGTATCGCAAACTTCGCGTATATACCGGGCCCGGACACGAGCATCAGGCGCAGCAGCCGGAAGTCTGGGATTTCTGAGGGAGGCATAAGCAATGGCTAAAAAACAATTCGCCGCAACAGGCAGAAGAAAAGCATCGGTCGCGAGAGTCAGGCTCATCCCAGGTAAGGGAGATATCATTGTAAACAGCAAACCTCTCGACGACTATTTTGGTAGCGAGATACAGAAAAGAGAGTTGCGTAGGCCGTTCGAGATCACGGCGACCGAAGGCAGATACGACGTCGTAGCGACCGTCAAAGGCGGAGGCTTCACGGGTCAGGCCGGAGCATTGAGACATGGCATCTCTCGCGCTCTCATTGAGACTGATGAGGAACTCAGGCCCGCCCTTAAAACCGCGGGTTTCCTCACGAGGGATCCGCGTATGAAAGAGCGCAAGAAATACGGTCTCAAGAAGGCCCGCAAGGCTAGCCAGTTCTCGAAGCGCTAGACCATATATACGCGACCTACGACATGAATTCCAAAATAGCGGAATACACGGAGACGGAAAGCCGCGTCTATCAGCGGACGCTGACTTTCGTATACCTCAAGGCTGTGCGCGATATCGTGAGCGCGAGGACGACGGTGTTCAATTCGCTCACCGCCGGGCTGTACACCGAGATAGACTCAGAGAAACCCTTGACGGATGCCCATATAAGGCTCATTGAGGACAGAATGCGTGAATACGTCCGGGCAGACACCCCCATAGTCTGTAAGGAGGTTTCGCGGCGTGAAGTGCTCGAGCTACTCGAGGATGAGAACAAGGGCTCGCGTGAACATCTCGCCCTTCTCAAATACGCGACCGACGTAAGCAAAGTCGCCGTGTACGAGCTCGACGGCTACCACAACTTTTTCTTTGGCGACATGTTCCGTAACGCCGGGCCTCTACGCCTGTTTGCGCTGGCGCGCTATGGCAACGGAGTTCTGCTACGCTACCCCCATCCGGCCAACCCCGGAAAACTAC
The DNA here is from genome assembly GCA_031277015.1 of Eubacteriales Family XIII. Incertae Sedis bacterium. GTDB lineage: Bacteria > Bacillota > Clostridia > Peptostreptococcales > Anaerovoracaceae > JAIRPC01. Next base: position 4,548 of record JAISLZ010000034.1, read on the forward strand.
CAGATATGCCCGGAGACGACAAACTCTACGACGCGTTCGAGCAAGGCTGGGCAATCGCTCGTGGCCTCGGGCTCAGGTATGTAGGCGATCTCGACGAGGAGATCGAACAGGGATTCGAAGGTGATATCATCAGCCTATCCGAACGCATGCACAGCGCTCAGATCGAGGATATCGCGGAACAGATACTATCGAGGAAGAAGCGAGTCATCCTGCTGGCAGGCCCGTCATCATCAGGCAAGACTACGACCGCAAAGCGATTTATCACAGAGCTCTCCAAGCAGGGTCCGGAGCCCCTATACCTGGGTACAGACGACTACTTCGTCGAACGCGAAGAATCGCCTATAGACGAGAATGGCGAGCGCAACTACGAAGGATTGGGCGCGATAGACAGAAATCTTTTCACTGACAACATCACATCGCTCCTCGCGGGTAGCGAGACTGATCTGCCCATATTCGACTTTCTATCGGGGCACAAGATATTCGGCAGACGCGTCACAAAGATAGAGCCGGGCACGCCGATACTCATCGAAGGATTACACGCTCTGAACCCGGAAATGACCGTGGGATTGACGGACGATGAGAAATACAAAATATACATCAGCCCGCTCACGCAGATCAATCTGGATGACCACAACCGCATACCAACGACCGATCTGAGGCTCATAAGGCGTATGATACGCGATCATCGCACGCGCGGTAACTCAGTGGAGCATACGATACGAACGTGGGCAAAGGTCAGGCATGGAGAGAACATACACATATTTCCGTACTACGGAGCCGCGGACGCGATATTCAACTCCGCCCTGCTCTACGAACTGTCGGCTCTGCGTAGGCACGCGGAAGGTCTGCTCGCGCGGGTATCCCGTGAGGCGCCGGAATACCGCGACGCGGCCCGGCTACTCGACTTCCTGCGCTTCTTTCAAAAGATAGATAACGAAGCCGCGATTCCATCGGACTCCGTTATCCGTGAGTTCATCGGCGGCAGTTCCATCGTATGACCCGCCATACAGCAACGCCCCTAAGCCTACCGCAGCAGGCTATGGCGGGGCGTTGACCAATCTGGAACGATCAGAAGTTGGTTTCCATTAACTGAAAATATGCTTTCGGATGTTTGCACGCGGGGCATGTATCGACTGCCTCCTTACCCGTGTAAATAAAGCCGCAGTTGCCACACTGCCACTTGACGGGCTCATCGCGCTTGAACACCTTGCCGGTCTCTATGTTCTCCTTTAGCGTCAAGTAACGCTTCTCATGCTCAGCTTCGACCTTGCCGACATTCTCCATCTGAACTGCGATGTCCTCGAAACCCTCGGCGCGCGCAGTCTCCGCAAACTCCTTGTACATCTCGGACCATTCGTAATGTTCGCCGGTCGCGGCGTCCACGAGGTTCTCTATAGTGTCGCCTATGCCATGAAAATACTTGAACCAAACCTCAGCGTGCTCTTTCTCGTTGCCCGCCGTCTCTTCGAAAAATTTGGCGATCTGCACATATCCCTCCTTACGCGCCTTGGACGCGTAAAAGGTATATTTGTTCCTCGCCTGTGATTCGCCGGAAAAGGCGGCCATCAGATTATCATAAGTCTTTGTCCCTTTAAGATCAGCCATGTCAAAACCTCCGTAATAATTAACTATATCACCTGATACCAACAATCATTATATCAATCTTATATCCAAAAAAACGAGGATTATTCACGATTATAAAAATATTTTTGGAATAAATTCAAGTGGCGGCAGCCCACGGGGCGCTCCTCGCCCCGTGTGAAGTTGTAGAGCCACATACGTCCCGTGGACCAGCTACTACCTCACAGCTACTACCTCACGATGATCTTCTT
>JAISLZ010000052.1 GCA_031277015.1 Eubacteriales Family XIII. Incertae Sedis bacterium
AATTGTTGTAGAGTTCGGCGCTCTTTTCAAGATTGCCCTCGAAATGCGCCTTGACCGCCTCATAGCCTTTGCCAGCTTCAACCGGATACCGGCCGCAGAGCCGGACGGTGTAAGCGTCCACCACAAAGGTGGGGAAGCCGAAAGCGTACAGGAGTATCGAGTCGGCGGTCTCGCGGCCCACGCCCTTGACCTGAAGAAGCTCCGCTCGCACCCCTTCGAGCGGCTCGCGCCGGACGGCCTGTGCGTTGAATCCATACTGCCCAAACCACGCCGTCACGGCTTTCAGGTATGCGGCCTTCTGGTTGAAGAAACCAGCCGGACGGATGACCTTGGCAAGGTCGTCCATGGCGGCGTCCATCACGGCTTCGGGTGACAGGCTGCCGCCAAAGCCCGCGATCGCCTTCTCGACATTGGTCCACGCCGTGTTCTGGGTCAGCACCGCGCCGACCATCACCTCGTAGGGCGTTTCCGCCGGCCACCACCCTGGCTCGCCGTAATGGGCAAGCAAAGCGCCGTATATGTATGATAGCTTGCCGTCCGTATGTAGCCTCCTTTCATATACAAAAGTGTCTACAACATCATTTTTCCATATATAAAAACGGTGATATTGTTATTTTATCATACGCTCCGGGACGCGCCGGAAATAGTCACCCGTGGCGATCCCAAAATGCCTTCGGCGTGACGATAGGGAACCGGTCAGCCAATGCGGTCAAATCCTTGTCGCCGGTCACAAGATACTCCGCGCCCGAAGCTATCAGCGTCCCGAGTATGCGACGGTCTGCCGAGATTCTATCGAAAAACGACCGCACTCACTTCACTTACCATATTGACCTCCGTTCCATTATTCACGCTATACCTTGAGCGAGTGCAAACTATCATAATGATTGTACTGTTCATTATGATTATTATAAAATTGTTCGCTCCGGCAGCCAAGAGGGCGCATTCGTCTTAACGAAAACCTGATTGTGCTATTGGATCGATCCGGTTTTAGGCATTCCTTTTCGCTACAATCCAGCGCGCGAAAAATGGGTCGTCCAACTCGTAATTTTCGTTCTTCACCACATAGCCCTGCGCCGCGAGGCGCCCTAGCCCGCTGTATGCGGTACTTGACGGGATGGCGACCGATGAGACGCCCCAACCCTCGGCAAGCGCAATCATTATTTTTTTATCGGTACTCCTCATCGTATTCCAGAGTTTCTCAAAATCGTTGTTGTGAATGCTGAGGACCGCTGATATCACACTGTCCATCAAGCCATCCTGATAGCCATTTTCTTCAAGATATGTATAACAGTAGAACGCAAGCTGCTGCGTATAATATGGGTGGCAGTCCGTAAATGCAAGGATTTGCGCAGAAAGGTCGGCCGCCTTGTCCGTTACTCTGCCAAGCCGGGTTTCAAGGTACCCCAGGAAATCTTCATGCGGTATCTTGCCCATGGTCATCAAATGCCCAAAATGATAGAACGGTGATTTCTTTGTCTCAAAAATCTGTCGCATCATTGATTCCGCACTACCAAGGAACACATAATTAACATGGGAATGGCTCTGTATCACGGATCGGAACTTCTTGGGCAGATTCTTGCCCAAGGCCTCGATTTCCTGAAATTCATCCAGAATAACTATTGGGCGTTTTCCTTTCTCGCCGATATGCTCAATCAAATTCATGACATCCTCCAGGGGAACAAAACTATCAGATGCTGAAGGCGTGAACGTTACATTGATACCGCCGTTCAGAGGATTCAGTTCCAACGTAGGCATGATGCGAAATCCCGACACAGCATTTTTGACCTTCTCCCATTTGCTGATTTTCAGCACACGTTTCATGATCTGCGTCGCCATGTCCGCCGCATCTGTAGTTATCTGCAAATCAAGGTAAATAACGGGCCTTTTCAGCATCTTCACCACTTTGAGCGCCAAGGACGTTTTCCCGTACCTACGCGGGCTTATCAAGATCAAGTGATTGTTGCTCGCGAGCACGTGCTTGATGTCTTTCGCCTCTCTCGTCCTGTCCGTAAAAAACTCTTCGCCCACAATCGTTCCGAATTTGAATGGGTTTGCCATAGCCGTATCCTCCGTATAACTACGAAATTTTTCGTAACGAACTTTTTCGCAATAAGCATTACGAAATTTTTCGTATACATGAGTCAAGTATAACATCAGGAGGACGAATTCTCAATATGCAGTTCGGAGAAAAGTTGAAGAAACCCGCCGGCCACCATCCTAGCTCGCCGTAATGGGCAAGCAACGCGCATTATCTGCGGACTTCACTTCCACGGGGATAACCTGCCCGGCGCCATCCTGCACGATGAAATCTATCTCAGCCGTATTCCCCGACCTCCAGTAGTGGTATTTGACGTCCATGGCGGCCAGTGCCGTAGCCACATAATTCTCCGTGAGTGCGCACCTGACATGGCCGGACGGTATCACGTTCCCCTTCTCGCTTTCGAAAGCAAGGATTATACCACGGTTTGGATGCGGACGTGGTTACGCCTATCAATCTATTAAAATGGACCGCAAAGGGCGATTCCGGACGAAATCTACCTGATGAGACCTGTTCCTATTTTATAGTAATAGAGTTCATATCCGGCTTTCGAATCATATTCCCCTTCTTTCATCAAGATATCAAGAGGACCATCTGTACCGCTGATTCCTTCCAGGCGCTTTATTTTATATGAGACATAAACGCATTCTTTACCTATATCATATCCATCCGGATACATATTGAAAAAAAATCCGTCTGCGGCCCACAACGCAGATCCGGTGGTGCCTATATAATTCAGTCCCCAATATCCGGGTTCAGCGAGTGCAGGATATTTCTGTCCCAGCAACGAAGCCATCCTTGTTCGGGCATCCGGCAAAACTCGTTGCACGGCCCAATACTTCAAGCCTGTAGTATCAAATTTAGACGTGATACTCTTCGTAGTGCCGGTTTCGACGTAACTGATGCCTGCGGGAGTCAACTCCCCGGTGGCATAGGCATCATCCAGCACCGCCCGGCCTGCGACGAAGTGGTCCCTAGCCATCGCAATATACTTCTTGTCCTCGGCCTTGTCGATATAGCCCGTCAGCGCCGGTATGGCGATGGCCGCAAGTATCGCAAGGATGACAAGGACGACTATCACCTCGACGAGGGTGAAACCGGGACGCCCTCTCCTGTTCGCCATTCGTTTCTTTAGAATCATGTTCATTATCTGCTCCCTTCCTTCTAACTATTGTTATATATTGCGAGGTATCCGTGGATACCGACGGATGACTTGGTTTGTCGCGAGCGAATGGTAGACTTCCCTCGGGATTGCCGGTGCTCCTTTGCCTTTATATCGTGTTTGTATGCACACAAAAACGCGGAGCAGGCCATACGCTCCGCGTCATTATCAATATTAATATGAAAGGAAGAATCGACAGGGATGGCCGAACTTAATCTACCGTGCCCGCCCCTTGATATAGCCTGCCGTCTGAACCCGCTCCGCAGATCAGATATCGGCGGGGAAAAGGTGGTTTTATATAGGCTTCCTTCGCGTAACGAAGGAGACGAGTTTAAACTATTCTGCCCCTCCCCTGGAAGATGCTGGGAACAGAATGCGCTTCGAGAGGGGCTCTATTGATGTTGTGGGTTTAGTTACATTCATGCTGATTCGTACGCCTGACGTTGACGGCAACTTCCCTTCCATTAGTAACAGCGCTTCGTAGGATGAGATTATCCCAAGGGTTAGCGGTCTGTTCAGAACCTGACTCCCGTCCCATCTCATCCATCCCACGCACAAATTACCTCGCGTGCTATTTTTATTTCACAATCAATAATATACCGCCCGCCGCGCCTTGTCAAATTTTACGCATTTTTTCGAAACGCCAACTTTTCGGGTAATATTCATATATGAAAGACCTCCGCATTGTAAATCTCAATCAACTGGAGCATAATAAAATTTGAATATAAAAGTCGCCTCCGTGCCCGGCAAGGGCAGCACCTTGGTGCTCTTTACATAGTTGGCATAGAGCCCTTGGGGGAGGCCGCCAGACAGATGCCTGGACAACTTGTCCTCTGTATGATTTCCTGTCGGACCTGCCTGCACCCATGGACAGTTTCCCAGAAATAGATGAAAGTTTTGGACTCAGATTTTCGGCGGTGCCACTCCGTTTTGCGAAAACTCAAATTTGACAACGGGTTGATCTCAATGGATATAGGACTTATAATTGACTCATGTACAATGAAACGCGAAGGGCCGCGTGGGCCGAAATCGACCTCCGCGCGTTGGTCAGCAATTATCACACGTTGCGTAGTCTCGCTCCGGATAGCGCGGTCATCGCTGCCGTAAAAGCGGACGCGTATGGTCACAACTCGATCAAGACGTCATGGGAGCTCATCAAGGCTGGAGCGGAATATCTCGGGGTAGCGACGCTCGACGAGATCGTCACGCTCAGAGAAGCAGGTATAAGGACACCGATCGTCCTGCTCAGCGCTACCCCACGTGGCAACATCAAAGATATTCTGGACCTGAAGGCCATTCCCGTGATCTCATCTCTCACGGACGCGTCACTGCTGTCAGATATGGCAGGTGCCTTCGCTCCGGGCGAATCGTTAGACATATTTCTAGCCATCGAAACGGGCATGGGTAGGCTCGGCATACTGTTCGATGGTCCTGGAGCTGAGAGCGTCGCGAAGATCGCGCGCTTGCCGCACATACGCATTGCGGGCATATTCTCCCATTTATCGGCAGCCGACGACGATGACCCTTCCTTTACGCTGGATCAGATCGATTATTTTGATAGGATCGTCTCATCACTCGCTGGTATGGATATACGTCCGGACATCAGAACGATCGCGAACAGCGCCGGCATCATGCGCTACCCGCAAGCTCACTACGAGGCCGTGCGCCCCGGTATAGCGCTCTACGGCATTTACCCGGCTCCGAATATGGATGATGGGACCGTGAATCTTCGACCGGTGATGAGCGTGCGTGCCAACATTGTGCTCGTCAGAAAGGTCCCTGCGGGATTTCCGGTCAGCTACGGGCACACATTCTATACGGAAAGGGAAAGCCTCATAGGAGTGATACCGCTCGGCTACAGCGACGGATTGCCCCGCGTCATATCCGGCAAAGGACGTGTCATCGTAAACGGAGTCTATGCGCCGCTCGTCGGAACGATATCGATGGATCAGGCGATGGTCGACCTCACTGACGTGCCCGGAGTGAAGGAGTACGACGAGGTGATAATCATGGGCTCCGACGGCGAGCTCATCATTACGGCTGACGAGATAGCGGAGCTGTCCGGCACGATAAGTTACGAGGTGACGACTAGATTCGGTCAGCGCCTTCCCAAAGTATATAAGTACAGCGATGTAGGGCCAGCGTGTCAGCAGGGATAACAAACTATGGAGAGGTCGATCTTATAGCGATAGTGTCAATATTCCTGGTGCTCCTCGTAACATTCAGGTTCGCTCTGTTCTCATTCATCCTCCTGATAAGGAAACACCCAAAGCGACATCGTTCATTGATCGCATGCTGCCCTTGTTCGTAGAGTGATCTATCAGACATTGAAAAGAAAGTGAATCACATCTCCGTCTTTAACGACATAGTCCTTGCCTTCGGAACGGACGAGGCCCTTTTCACGCGCGGTGCGAATACTGCCGCAGGAGACGAGATCGTCGAACGATATGGTCTCGGCTCTGATGAACCCCTTCTCGAAATCGGAGTGTATCTTGCCCGCAGCTTGCGGCGCCTTCGTGCCGCGCTCTATCATCCACGCCCTGACCTCGGGCTCACCGGCTGTAAGATATGAGATGAGGCCGAGAATACGATATGAAGCTTTAACGAGCTTGTCGAGACCCGATTCTCCGATACCCAGCTCCCGTATGAACTCACTTTTCTCATCGTCCGCCAACTCCGCCAGCTCCGACTCAACCTTCGCCGATATGACGACCGCGTCCGCCCCTTCGGACTCCGCTATCTTCATGACTTCAGCCACATGAGGATTATCCCCGCCGCAGGCGGCATCTGCCTCCGCTACATTTGCCGCATAGATGATGGGCTTGGAGGTGAGCAAACCCCACGATGCGACGATGGCCGTCTCGTCGCCATTCAGATCAGCGGACCTAACGGGCAGACCGCGCATCAGGCAGTCCTTCACCTTGTTCAGCACGTCCCACTCCCTCTGAAAACCTTTGTCGGCCTTTAGGGACTTGGCGGTCTTTTCCACGCGGCGTTCTACAGATTCAAGGTCAGCAAAGATGAGTTCGAGGCCTATGACCTCTATGTCTGAGGCGGGATCTACCGCGCCGCTCACGTGCGCGATATTGTCGTCGTCAAAGCAACGCACTACGTGAACGAGAGCATCGGCCTCGCGCACGTGTCCGAGAAACTTGTTACCGAGCCCTTCACCTTTCGACGCACCTTTTACGAGCCCCGCGATGTCATAGAAACCTATCGTAGTGTACACAGTTTTCTTCGAGTCGTACATGCGACTCAGCACGCCTAAGCGTTCGTCGGGCACGGTCACGATCCCTACGTTGGGCTCGATGGTACAGAACGGATAGTTGGCGGCCTCGGCCCCCGCGCGTGTAATCGCGTTGAACAGCGTGCTCTTACCGACATTGGGCAGCCCGATAATACCGAGTTTCATTTCTCGTCTTCCTCCATTTTGTTCGTTTCATTGCCGGGAGTGGAAGCATATCTTTCATATTCAGGCTGGCCTCCTGCAACAGTGTATCTTTTGTACAAATAATAATATGCGGTGACGGCCGCCACAATGACGACAACACTCAGCACCTGTGCCTGCCTGAACGGGCCTAGCATGAGGCTGTCTGTCCTAAGTCCCTCGACGAGGAAGCGTTCCGAGGAATAGAGCATACAGTAGAGTAGGAAGGTCTGCCCCGTAAATCTGCGCCTGTTGTCTATGTACCACAGAAGGAAAAATATGAAAAGACACCATAGGGACTCATACAGGAAAGTCGGGTGGACCTTGACACCGTCTACGATGATGCCCCACGGCAGGTCGGTCGGACCGCCGTGAGCTTCGCTGTTGAAGTAGTTGCCCCACCGTCCTATCGCCTGTCCGAGAGGCACTGACACGAAAAACAGATCCATGATATTCAGCGGACTGTCCTTCCAGAGTCGGCAGAGCGCTATCGCCGTAACGCAACCTAAGATGAGCCCGCCGTGTATGGCGAGGCCACCCTCACGAACCTGGAATATTCTGAGAGGATCCTCCAGGTAATAGGGCAGTTTGAAAATCACATAGTACAGCCTGGCTCCGATGATGCCTAAGACGGCTACGAATATCGCGTAGTTGAGGGCCTTATCTCCCGTAAGACCGTGGCGCGGCGCGCGTTTTGCTATCATATATATGCACAGGGCAAAGCCGGCGGCGATGAGAATGCCGTACCACATAATGTCTATACCGCCTATGCTGAAAGCGACTCTGTCCGGCGTGGCAAGTGACAGGATCATGGCCGATACCTGTCCGCAACAGAGCGAAAGGACGTAAGCGCGGCTAGAGGGTCATCCGCAGCAAAGATGCCCGATCCCGATACCACCATGTCCGCTCCGGCTTCGAATATCTCCAAGGCATTATGAGGATATACGCCTCCATCTATACTGATGATGTAACCCGCCCCAGCTTCCTCCCGCATACTCCTCAGTTCGGACAGTTTGCGCAGGGACGAAGGAATGAATCTCTGCCCTCCGAAACCGGGATTGACGCTCATGACGAGCACCTGGTCTATGTCGCCTATGACATAATCAAGCACGCGTGGATCCGTAGCTGGATTCAGCGCGACGCCGTTCTTTTTGCCGAGCGAGCGAATATACTCGAGCGTCCTATGGAGATGACGCACGGCCTCGTAATGCACAACGATATACTCCGTATCGTCCGTAGCGAAACTGTTTATATGACGCTCCGGCTCGACCGCCATGATATGTACATCGAGGGGCAGGCCAACCCTGCCTGATAGGCGGTCCGTGATATATGAACCTAAGGATATGAGAGGGACGAAATTGCCGTCCATGACGTCTACGTGTATATAATCGGCGGCACCCGCCTCCGCAAGCGCTATCTCCTTCCCCAATTTCATAAAATCCGCTGACAGTATCGAAGCCGATATTTTACCCATAATCAGTTGCTCGTGCCCTTTCTTCTATCCACTATCGCTTCATCCAACATGCGCAGGTACGAGCTGTACCTGCTACCGGTGATATTGCCTTCAGACGCGGCATCGCGCACAGCGCAGTTCGGCTCGAACAGATGCATGCAGTCGTCAAACCGGCATCCGGCTGAAAGACGCGCGATCTCCGGAAACAGCGACCCTACTTCCTCAGGCTCGACAGTAGCGCCGTCGAATGACGTATAGCCAGGTGTGTCAAAAAGCTCCGCACCGAAATCCGTCCGGAATATTTCGACATGCCGCGTCGTATGCCTGCCGCGCCCTGTCTTGCGGCTCACGCCACCCGTCTCTATAACGCCGTCTCTGAGTAGAAAGTTGATGATACTCGACTTACCGACACCGGACGGTCCGGCGAAAGCGGACCTCTTGGCGGCAAGTGCGGCTTTCAAGGCGTCCATGCCTTCTCCCGTCCCTGCACTTACGGGTAACGTATCATATATTCCGTCATATACGCCGACCAGAAAATCCGCAGATCCGAGATCAATCTTGTTCACGCAGACGATGGCATCCGCCGAAGCCGCTTCAGCGACTGCGAGAAACCTGTCGAGCGTCTCAAGATGCGGCTCGGGATCGTGGGCGGCCACAGTGGCTACGAATAGATCGATATTCGCGACGGCCGGGCGGACGAAAGAGTTCCGACGCGGCAGTATGGCTGTGACAACCCCATCATCATCATCCAATATGTCTATCTCCGCCTCGTCGCCCACTAGCGGCGATATGCCATCCTTCTTTAACACGCCTCTAGCACGGCACCTATACACGCGAGAGGCAGACGACTCGCGTTCGCGTATCCTGACGTAATAGAAGCCCGACAGAGCTTTGACTATCGTCCCTATCACGGAATCGTCAGCTCACCGTTCCTTTGTTGAAGTCCACGTCGTAAACTTCCACCTCCACTCCATCGAAGTACACTATTACCTGCGCGCCGGAGCCTTTGCCCTTGATCTTGACCGTCTTGCTACCCTGCGCTTTGTAACTCTCCTCATCACTCACGATATTCGTCTCCAAGTCCCCCTGTAATAGAACGACGTCAAGATAGAACGTGTCTGCTGGAGCGTTAGAAAAGTCTATATCTATGGATACTGTGCTGGTCCTGTCCTCCGGGCCTTTGCTCACGGTGAAGTCGACCGTCTGACCTTCGTTGAGTTTCTTGCCTTTCTTATACTGCTGCCACATTACAGCACCCTTCTTGTAATCATCGCTCCACTCCTGATTGACAGTGCCAGGCAGGAGACCGGCTTTATTGATAGCGGATTTGGCCTGCTTTTCCGTAAGCCCTATGAGGTTCGGCATATTGACCTCCTTCTTCCTGGGGCCCTGGCTGATGGTGATGTCGATCGTTTCTCCCTTCTTGAGCTGTTTGCCCGCCTTGGGATTCTGTGCTATCACATTATCCATAGGCTTGTCGCTGTCCTCAGTCTTGACCTCTCCCACGTTAAAACCCGCAGCTCCGATGGCGTACTCCGCACTCGCCCGGCTCTTGCCAACCAGATCTGGCACTTCCGCCATATCTTCATCGGTGTCACCAACGATTTCATCCTCCGAGCTCTCCTCCGCGCCTTTGCTCAGATGTAGCGTCACGATTTCGCCCTCCGCGAGTGGCTCGCCCGGAGCCGGATCCTGCTCCGCCACATATCCCTTCTTGTAGTCTGAACTATAAGTTTCCGCTCCTATCTCCACCACATATCCCTGATCCATCAATAGATTCGTAGCTTCATCCTCGGTCTTGCCGAGCACGTCCTCGACCGCGGGTACCTCTGCCTTCTTTTCCGTGAGTTTGGATATGGCGGGATTTATGACGAAATACACAAGTAGCGCCGCGCCGACCACAGCCGCAATGACGGCTATTATCTTGTAATGTCTGTTCTCATCCTTGCGCTTTTTGGAAATGCTCTTGGACTTGCGTGCCCGTATATCATCTTCATCATCCTCGTCATAGTACGCACCTCCCGAGGCGGCGTACGAGCCGACTTCGTCGCTGTAAGCATCATCGTCGTAGTTTTCCTCATCGTCGCCTCCGGCCATATCGGAGCCATACCCGTCGGCATATGCGTCCGCGTCGTCCGTTATCGACGACCTGACCGCCCCGGCGATAGTGGGGTTGACGAACCCTCCGGTCAGACGGTCGACATTGCGCAATGCCTCGAGCATATCATCCGCTGTCTTGAAACGGTTCACCTGGTGCTTCTCCGTAGCCTTCATTATGATCTGCTCAAGCGCCGGTGGGACCCCGGGCACTATCCTCGAGGGTGGCGGCATCCTGTCGTTCATGTGCATGACAGCTATGGCCACCGCGTTGTCCGCGTCGAAGGGTACCCGCCCCGTCAACATCTCGTACATGACTACGCCCAGAGAATAGATGTCAGAACGCTCATCCATGTACATACCCCTACCCTGCTCGGGCGAGAAATAGTGGACCGTGCCCCTGACCGTGTTGTCATTTACTGTCGTACCGTCCGTTACCGCGCGCGCTATGCCGAAATCCGTGATCTTCGCGTGACCGTCCTGCGTGATGAGTATGTTGTGCGGCTTGACATCGCGATGTATGATATTGTTCCGATGCGCCACGGACAGAGCGGACGCGATCTGCTCGGAGATATTGAGGACAAATCGATAATCGAGTGGCCCTTTTTCCCTGATGATATCACTGAGCGGCCTGCCCTCCACGAGCTCCATCACTATATAATAGACGTTGCCGTCCTTGCCTACGTCAAAGATACTGACGATATTCGGATGGGTGAGGCTAGCCGCGGATCGTGACTCTCTCCTGAAGCTTTCGACAAAATTGGCGTCCGTGACATACTCGGGCCTAAGCACCTTGATAGCCACGGGACGATTGAGCAGTTTGTCCCTAGCCCTGTATACGACGGCCATGCCACCGTCACCGATCTTCTCGAGTATTTCATATCTTCCTGCCAATATTTTACTCATTTTCTTCCTCTTTCTACTAACCGCGACGCCGAATACCTCACGCGCGGCCTACCCTCTCATTCCTCCACGCATACAACCGTAATATTGTCAGGCCCCCCTCTTTCGTTTGCCGTGTTCACGAGTTTCCTGCATACTTTGTTCAGATCTTTCTCGCCTTTGACGATATCGCGTATCTCCTCATCCGTGAGCTCTCCATGCAGTCCGTCCGTACAGAGAAGCACCCGGTCTCCGGACTCTACACGGAAAGAATAAAAGTCCGGTTCGGCCTCAGACTCCGCGCCGAGGGCGCGGGTTATCATATTTTTGCGTGGATGTTCACGAGCCTCAATCTTTGTCAGCGAACCTGTACTGACCAGGTCTGCGACATAGGAATGATCCTCAGTGAGCTGCGTGATCTCTCCCGCGCGTATGATGTACGCGCGACTGTCACCTATATTCGTGATGTACAGGTTGTCGCTACCTAAGTACGCGACCACGGCCGTCGTAGCCATACCCGAGTTCTCCGGATGTGACTGCGCGATCCTTCTGATATCGTAGTTGAGCTTTCTGAAACACCTGAAGAAATAGCCCTTAAACCAATTGCCGCGATATTTGCCCTCCATATCGGCGCCCTGAGAGATGGGGTTGTCTTTCAGAAACGCCTCTATACCATTCATCGCGCTACGGCTGGCTATCTCTCCTGAATTGCTACCCCCTACACCGTCCGCCACGGCGAACAAACCTTCGCCGGGTAGAACGAGCAGGGCATCTTCGTTGATAGCCCTCTTTCTGCCGGTATCTGTCCTGAAACCTACTTGCATACTGCGATTCCCTTCTTAAATTGTGCTTCCGGCGGCGTGCATCAGTTTCTCACGTCTTTTCCCTGCGTTGCATCTTGCAGACGTAAAACCCGTCTGTGTCATCGTCTGCCGTCGTGAATTGCTTTTGCTCGAGCTTGACAAAATCGCGATTCTTCTTTAGAAAATCTTCCGTTACCGATTCGTTTTCTCTTCTGGAAATCGTACAGGTGCTATACACGAGCACTCCGCCCGGTTTCACATAGGCGGACGACGACGCAAGTATGTCGCGCTGTTTGGAGGGTAATCCTTCAAGCTCGTAATCCCAGTGCCTGTATTTGATCTCGGGCTTGTGGCGCACCGTTCCGAGGCCGGAACACGGGACGTCGCACAGCACCCTGTCCGCGCGGTCGATAAGCTCGCTCCTGGTATTTGTGGCATCCCATACCATGGTCTTTATGATACCGATGCCTAGCCTGGACGCCTGGGCGTCAACTAGCCTGATCCTGCGCTTGTAGATGTCAAGCGCGTATATGTCGCCATTGTTTTTCATCATTTCGGCTATCGCCGTCGTCTTGCCGCCGGGTGCCGCGCACACGTCCACGACGATCTCTCCCGGCTTAGGGCCGAGGTAAGCTACCGGAGCCATCGCACCCTCGTCCTGTATGGAGTAGAGCCCGCTGTCATAAAATCTACCGCCTATGACGTCTCTACCCTCGATGAGCAAGGCGTTCTTGAACATCCTTCCTTCATAAACATTGAATCCTCGCTCAGTCAGTCGCTTCCTTAAATTGTTTCTGTCGGTCTTGAGTGTATTGACTCTGATGGTTAGCGGAGGGACGTCATCACCCGCCGCAAGCAGTTTTTCGGCCTTCGCCTCTCCAAACTCGTCTAGCCACAACCTCACGATCCATGGGTCATAGCTGTATCTGAGCGAGAGATATCGGACAATATCGTCCTCCCTCCTGGGGAACTCCAGGTATTCCCTATCGCGCAGGTATTGCCTAAGCACGCCGTTCACAAATCCATCCCTGCCGCGCGCGAAAATGCGGGCGATGAATACCGATTCATTGACCGCGGCGTAATCCGGCACCGAATGCATATACAGTATCTGGTAGAGCCCCATGCGAAGGATTGTGATATCCTCCGCGCGCATCTTTTCTATCGGTGTTTTCACGAAGGAGCCTATTATGTAATCCAGATATATCTTCCGGCGGAGCACTCCGAAAACGAGCTCACGTACGAATGACGGCGAAGAAGGATTCTGCCTCGCTATATGGATGTTGGCGGCGATGTTTGAATACGCCTTGTTCTTCTCGACGTCCCTCAAAATATAGAATGATGTTTTCCTATTTTTATCCACTGCGCCCGTTCCGATCAAGCAATATGTGATTCATTCAAACAACGCGCCCGGCTCCAACGCGTGACCGCGCAACCACTCGGCCGAACTCATCGGCTTACCTCCCGGTGATTGCAATCTCGTTATTTCTACCGAACCGCCTTTACCGGAAGCAATCCTGATGACACCACCGCTCACACTCACCACCTCGCCAGGGCGAGGCGCTTTGTTTCCAAAGGTATCGAGCGACGCACACGCACCGATCACCTTGATCTTCTCAACGCCGAGAAACGCGTATGCCCCGGGGGATGGAGTCATTGCGAGTATTTTCCTCACTATGCCATCCGGCGCCCCTGAAAAGTCTATGCTACCTTCCTCTCTCAGCACTGGAGGAGCGTAAGTAGCCTCCGCGTCATCCTGAGGTACACGCCGTGCCGTGCCTCCTATGATGGTGGATAACTCATCCGACAGGAGCTCTGCACCCAGCTGAGCCAGGGACCCTGTGGCCTCGCCCGATGTCATGCCCTTGATGGATATGGAACGCGAAGCGATAATGTCACCCTCGTCCATCCCCTCTGACATGTAAATGAGCGTGACACCGGACTCGATTTCCCCGGCCTCCACAGCTCTGTGAACTGGCGCCGCCCCGCGATATTTCGGGAGCAGCGACGCGTGAATATTCACACATCCAAGGCGCGGTACGCCAAGCGTTTCCTTAGGCAAAATCTTACCATATGCACAGACTACTATCAAGTCCGGACGCACACGCTGAAGGGCACGCGCCCATTCTCCGCCGTCACGCAACGAATCCGGCTGAAGCACAGGCAGACCCAGCTCCAATGCTTTCTCCTTCACCGGAGTATGAGCAAGTCTGTGTCCTCTGCCGCGCGGCCTGTCGGGCCGTGTAACAACCAGCACGGGCGCCATGCCTGAACGACACAGGGCATTCAGGGCGGGTACCGCAAAATCAGGCGTACCCATATATACGATCCTTACGACCTTGTCCATTCGTCCTCCGCGCCTGTATTGATGATCTCCTCCGCTATATCCGTAAAAAGTATGCCGTTGAGATGGTCTATCTCGTGACACAGGGCCTTAGCGAGCAAACCTGTCCCCTCTACCGTTACATCGTTGCCTTCCCGGTCCATCGCTTTCACAATCACGCGCTCCGGTCGCCCTACGACACCGGCGACGCCGGGTATCGACAGACAACCCTCCCTCTCACAGGTCTCGCCCTCCGACGCGACGATCTCCGGGTTGAGCAGTTCGTATACCGACCCTCCGTCGGCATTGACCGCCTTAGCTACGGGATCGTATGCCAACATACCCGCACCGGTGTATTCAGGCGCGCCATCCTCATCTTCTCCCGTCGGTTCCGTGACATCTATCACTATGGCTCTGCGCAATACTCCGACCTGCGGCGCCGCCAGCCCTACGCCCTCAGCATTCCGCAAAGTCTCCCACATATCGTCGAGCAGGACGCGTGTGCGCTCGCCAAAATTTTTGACCTCCTTGGATGTTTTCCGGAGAGTTTCGTCTCCTTCTGTAACGATATTCCTTAACGCCATATTACCTCTCGCCAATATGCTACGCAGCGACTCTGCGACATCATGTGGATGAAAACGGATTTATGTCTATCATTATACGACACTTTGAGCGCTTATCGGTATTGATTTTTTTCTTTAGCGTGGCGAGAGCGCGTTCGTAGACTCTCCTTCGCCCGGGCATCACCTTGATATTAAGCGAATACCCTGAGTCTCCGCCTTGCCTGCGCGGGGGCACCTTCCTGGGTCCGAGGATATTACCCCTTTCTTCATTACCGACCAAGAGCACCAGCCCCGCGATAAATCTTTCGGCGCCTTCCGCAGCCCTGCGCTCCGAATCCGCATATACCGTAATTTGACATATATCGCCGTAAGGTGGATAGGATAGCGCCCTTCTCACCAGTATCTCCGTATCGTAAAACCCGTCATAGTCGTCCGTAGCCGCTGCTTCTACGGCGTAATGACCAGGCGAATACGTCTGTACGTACACCTCGCCTACCTCATCACCTCTGCCCGCACGTCCGGACGCCTGTGTGATGAGCTGAAATGTTCGTTCGGACGCGCGGAAATCGGGAATGTTCAAGCTCACGTCAGCCGCTATAATGCCAACGGGCGACACATTGTCGTAGTCCAGGCCCTTTGCCACCATCTGCGTCCCGATAAGTATATCCGTCTTACCTCTTCCAAAATCACCGAGTATCTTCGCGGCGGAACCCTTCCTTGCCGTAGAGTCGAGGTCCAGGCGGGCTACCTTCGCGTCAGGAAAGGCCTCCTTCGTCAATTCCTCAACCTTCTCCGTGCCCAAGCCAAAATGCCTTATATTCCCGCTACCGCAATCGGGACACACGGCGGGCAGGGGCAGATACTTACCGCAAAAGTGGCATTCGATTCTGTTCCGCTCCCTGTGATACGTCATGGATATACCGCATTCGGGACACCTCATGACGTATCCACAACTGCGACACGATATAAAAGTACTGTAACCCCTCCTGTTCAGAAACAGGATGGTCTGCTTGCCTACGGCCAGATTCGTTTTCATCGAATCGTACAAGGTGGAGCTGAAGATACCCCGGTTACCCTGCCTCAATTCCTCCCTCATATCCACAACAGTCAGCCGCGGCAAAGGCGTACCGTTGTATCTTTCCTTCATCTCTATAAGATTGTATACGCCCGAACGCGCCCTGTACATGGACACAACTGAAGGTGTCGCGCTGCCGAGAACACAGACCGCGCCAGCACGCGCTGCCCTTTTCAAAGCCACTTCGACCGTGTCGTACTTGGGTGTCATATCTGACTTGTATGTAGTCTCGTGCTCCTCATCCACGATGATGACGCCTATGTCATCGATGGGCGCGAACACGGCACTTCGAGCACCTACCACGACATCGGCTTCACCACTTCTCGCACGAATCCACTCCGTCCAGCGTTCACTACCAGACATCCTGCTATGAATGACCGCTATCCTGCCTGCTCCAAACCTCTCCGCAAACCGTTCCGTTAGCTGAGGTGTGAGACTGATCTCAGGGACAAGGACGATGGCCTTCCGCCCTCTGCAAGCCGCCTCAGCCACCACCCTCATATAGAGCTCGGTCTTGCCACTTCCCGTGACGCCATGGACGAGATAAGCTGCGTAGGCTCCGGCGTCTACAGCGGATTTCAGCTCCGCAAAAGCGACCTTCTGCTCCACCGTAAGCTCCGGAAGCATGGACGGCCTACATCCCGGATGGCCCACAGATATAGCCGCGGCCGACTCGCCTCCGGAAACTCTCCGCCTCGGCTCGTCCACCGGTGGAGCAAAACAGTCGAGTGCGTCGATGAGGCGGCAGAAGTACCTGCGCCTCATCCAAAGGGCTATGCCCACGGCACCTTCAGGCAGCGAATCCGACTCGGCCACCGATATTATCCTTCTGATGGACTTACCCTTGAGCTCCGCAGGAAGAGTGTCCCTGACGGCCACGATATAGCCGGCCCTGGATCTGCTGCCCGCAAACGGCGCGATGACCTTCATACCTACCCTGACGGAATCCTCATCCGAAGCGTAGGTGAACGGATCGTCCACCATGTCGCTCCTCGTATCTATCGCGACGTCGACATATTTCACGATTTCGACCGTACCGCGCGCCGCGATGTGCATGGCGCAAAATACAATCTGTAAATTTTATTTTTCATGCTCGTCATGCTATCTCCGCGCAAACTCGCATCCACAGTACGTCTGACGATAAATCCCATATGCCTTGCTGAGTTCCACCGAACGCTCGTAGCCTCCGCGCTTTTTGAAGTCATCCGCGAGAAAATCCACTCCATACCGAAACATAAGCCTCGCGCCAATAGAAGCTATGATCGAATAGTCCTTGTGCGGGCTGACGCTGAGCGTCGTCGTGAAGCAGTCGAAGCCGCGCATGGAAGCGAGCTCGGCAGTTCTGTCAAGACGCATGGAAATACACCTCTCGCACCGTGCGCCTCCCTCCGGCTCATTCTCGTAGCCTTCGCATGTACTATAGAAGACACCCGGATCGTACGGACCTACGATCAGCCCAACCCTCGACGGCGAATCCGGCGATGAGTTGAATATCCCCACAAAGGAGCGCTGCGCTTCAAGCCTTTTCCGGTATTCGTCCTCGTCGGTGATGTTGGGATTATAAAAAAAGAGCGTAACGAGAGCATCCCTGGCGAGCCGCTCCACCACGGATGTACTACAGGGTCCGCAACAACTGTGCACCAGGATCGTACGCCTACGTAGTTCAGGCTCTCCCTGGCCGCTTATAAGCAGGCCACTGCCCATGCTCTCCAATTTATCTGGAGCGATAGGATTCATACGCCGGACCGCGGGCGCGTGCTCTCCTCTCCGAGACGTCCGTCATTATAGTGACGTCTACAGAGGGAGACGTACATCTCGTTGCCGCCTACGAGGATCTGATCCCCCGTCTTGACGAATTTGCCGTCCACAACACGTGCCACCATCGTTGCCTTGCGGCCGCACCAACAGATAGTCTTGATTTCCTCTATCTTGTCCGCGTATATGAGCAGGTATTTGGATCCTTCAAAGAGTTCATTACGAAAATCATTCTTCAATCCGTAGACCATGACTGGTATCCCGTACCCATCGACGATCTCAGTAAGCTCCAGGACTTGGTGCTTTTTCAAAAATTGTCCTTCATCGACGAGCACACAGCTTATATCGGCGGTTGGGCCGCCTTCTCTGAGTTTTTCGCTGACGAGATTAAGCAGGTTCGTTTCATCGGTTATCGTGATAGCCTCCTTCTCCAGCCCTGCTTTTGACACGATCTTACCACCCCCATACCTGTCGTCTATGGAGGGTATGAGAATGAGAGGGAACTTGCCGCGTTCCTCGTAATTGTAGGCAACCTTGATAAGCTCAAGGCTCTTGCCCGCATTCATCGTACTGTAACGATAATATAACTGAGCCAAGTGCTATTCGTCTCCGTATGAGCTAAAGCAACGCATCAACACGACTCTTAAGCGTGCCTTTGTCAACAGCTCCCGTCACCCGGTCCTTGACCTCACCATCATTGAGGAATATCAGCGTCGGAATGCTCATGACTTGATTGGCCATAGCAATATCACGATTCTCGTCTATATTGATCTTTGCGAATGTGACTTTGCCATCGTATTCGCTGGCGACTTCCGCAAACACAGGAGCCATCATCTTGCAGGGCCCGCACCAATCCGCGTAGAAGTCTACCACCACCACGCCACTCGCCACAGAGTCCGCGTATGTATCGTTATTCAGTATCTTGATCTCGCTCATCATAATTTCCTTTCTCCAATCGTTCGTCTATTTAATAATTAGTATAACATAATTGAAGCGTCCCACCCCGTTCACGCGCCTATGTGACTTCGTGCTCGTGCCTGAGCGGCCTTCCCATGAGCCCTGCCAGGGCGCCGGCTGGAGATATCTCCCCGCTGACGACGCGGTAGACCATCTCCGTGATGGGCAGCTCGACGCCGAGCCCCGCGGCCAGTTCGACCACCGCCTCCGCGGTGAATATACCCTCGACGACCATCCCTATCCTCTCCATCGCGGCCTTAGGCTCCATGCCCTCGCCAATCATGATGCCGCAGCGCCTGTTGCGGCTGTGCATGCTCGTGCATGTGACGATGAGGTCGCCTATGCCGGCAAGCCCGGAAAATGTCTCAGCGCGCGCGCCCATGCGGACGCCGAGCCTCGTCATCTCAGCGAGGCCGCGCGTCATGAGCGCGGCTTTCGTATTGTCGCCGTACCCCATGCCGTCGGAGATGCCCGCGCCGAGGGCGATGATGTTCTTCAGCGAGCCGCCGAGCTCGAGCCCCACCGCGTCCGGATTTGTATACACGCGGAACCTGTCCGTCGTGAATACGTCCTGGACATAGGTTGCGGCGTCCGGGTCTGCTGACGCCGCGGCGACCGTCGTCGGCATGCCGAGGGCTACTTCCTCCGCGTGTGACGGGCCGGAGAGCACCGTATAGGTGTGCGAGGGCGCATGCTCCGCCGCGATCTGCGAGATGGTCCTATGCGTTTTCATCTCTATGCCCTTCGCCACGTTCAGTATGATTGCTGAATCCTCCATGTGCCGGGCCGCAGAAACGACGGCCTCGCGGAAGCGCTGCGCCGGTACGGAAAACAGGGCTATGTCAGCCCCGGAGACAGCTTCCTCGTCCGTCCCCGCCGTTTTCAGTTTCCCGGACAGTTCCACGCCGGGCAGATATCTGCTGTTCCTGCCGTTGTCCCTGATGTCGGC
>JAISLZ010000073.1 GCA_031277015.1 Eubacteriales Family XIII. Incertae Sedis bacterium
AAAGCGGGGCAACTCATCGCTCTCAGAAAGGGCAAGGCGGTGATCACAGTCAAGGCCGGAGGAAAGCGCGTGAAGAAAACCATCACGGTGTGGTAAAATGAAACTGTGTTTGGCTTAGACAGGTTGATTGACAGGATAGACGAACTCGCAAGCCCCATTTCGGTGGGGCTTGACCCTTTGCTTTCCATGATGCCGGTGCATCTCTCTCGCGAGATGTTCGGTGAGTATGGCGATACGCCGCGGGCTGTATCGGAGATGTTCTTTCTATATAATATGGCGATCATAGATGCTGTCGCGGATATCGTGCCGGCCGTCAAGCCACAGATAGCGATGTACGAGAGGTACGGGGTGGATGGGGTCGAAGCCTATGTCCGCACTTGCGAGTACGCGGCAGGCAAGGGGCTCTATGTCATAGGGGATATCAAGCGCGGTGACATATCGAGTACTGCCGAAGCCTATGCTGATCATCTGGCGGGGGCGGAGATAGGTTTGGAGCGCGTAGACCTCTGGCACGAGGACGCGATCACCGTCAATCCGTACTTAGGGTCGGACGGCATCAGGCCGTTTACGCGGGCCTGCCGGGAGGCGGGCAAGGCGATCTTCGTGCTCGTCAAGACGAGCAATATGAGCAGCAGGGAGTTGCAGGACGTGCGTATCGGCGGGAAGATGATGTACGAGAAGGTGGCGGACCTCGTGGAACTCTGGGGGGCGGAACTCGTGGGTGAGCGCGGCTACAGCGCTGTAGGCGCTGTCGTGGGCGCCACGCATCCGGATGTTGGCCGTGCGTTGAGGGAGGCCCACCCCGGTATGTTTTTCCTAGTGCCTGGCTATGGCGCCCAGGGCGCGCGCGCGGAGGATCTCGCGGACTTCTTCGACGCTGAGGGGCGCGGCTGCATCGTGAACTCCTCACGCGGTGTCATCGCCGCGTGGCAGCGTTCCGCAGAGGCCGCGGATGAGGCCGTAGCCGCGCCGGACGCGAAGCGGTCTCTCTCCCTCGTCTCCGCGTCCGCGCGCGCAGCCGCGCTCACGATGGCGGACGATCTTCGCTCCCATATACTCACCTGACTACGCTTCATTTATTCACATAAAATGCACAACATTTTCGTGCCGAAATGGTATAATAATAAACCAGGAGCAGGGATGGCCATACTATATAAGCTTGAAATGGCCTACAATTTGAATCAAAGAGGAGAGTCTTATGACTGACGGCACGGTCAGAAACGGTAATTCCGTATCGCGCCTTTTGAGTCGCGCGCTCGACAAAACGAATCTCGGCATGCGAGCCAAGCTCATCATCATCTTCCTTATAGTCAAGGTGCTACCGCTTATAATTCTCGCGGTCATAGCATGGAATCAATTCATACTTCTCGGCGATACCGTGCAGAAGATGGCTGTCAGTGATGCCACGAAGGCCTTGAACGACAGCGCTGTCGAGAATATCGAGCGAATGACGACCGATACGGCGCAGAGGGTGGCGGACTTTCTGTACGAGAGGGATGATGACTTACTGTACGCGGCAAAGCTCGATCCGGGTAAGGATGCATATTCCAAGTTTATCAACAATATCAGATCGGAAATAGTTGATGGTGGCAAGTGGGCGCTTGCCGAGGACGGCATGTCGTGGATTCAGGTGGAGTCAGCCCGCGATACAGGCACGACGGCTGAGTCATCAAACAAGGAAAACCTCGACAACGATGGCTGGCATTCGCGTCCGCCTGAAGGGCTCGCGTATAACGACATCCCCGTGTTCGACGAGATCACGTTCGTAGACCTCAGCGGCAGGGAACAGGTCAAGGTCGTCGCCGAAGATACCACGAAGAAGCTGTACCCTATGGATCCCAAGCTGAAAGACATCTCGAAACGCAAGAACACATATGTCGGTTCGGAGGATTACTGGAGTAGCCTGCAGGAGTTGAGGCCGGGCGATATATACGTATCCGACGTCAAGGGCGCTTACGTGCCTTCGCATTTCATAGGCATGTATACGCCTAAGCAGATGGTCATCGGCGCGATTAATGGTGTCGTGACCGCGCTTGACGCGGCAGAGGAAAAGACTGCGGAAGGCACGGCTCTGCAAAAGGCCCTCGCCGCCGTCAAGGACAATGAGATAGCGAATATCAATGCGGATATGTCGAGCAACGAGGCTATGATGCAGTCCGTGGCGGACGCCGCGCTGTCCCTCATAGATAAGGCCGCGGAAGGCGTGAAGGACAGTGCGCTCACGGAACAGGTGAATGCGCTGAAAGACAAGATATCCGGACTGAAGTTCGACCCGGAGAACGAGGCATACGCAGGGGAAGAGAATCCCCTCGGCAAGCGCTTTGAAGGCATCGTGCGCTGGGCGACGCCCGTTACGGACGGCTCCGGCAATATAGCGGGCTACGTGACACTCGCTCTGAACCATGACCATATCATGGAGTTCGTCGATCACCAGACGCCTATGAGCGAGCGTTACACCGATCTGCCCAGTGCGTTCGAGGGCAACTACGCCTTCATCTGGGATTACAACTGCCGTAGCATCTGTCATCCGCGTCATCATTCTATCTACGGCTTTGACTCCGGGACTGGGCTCGAGCAGATACCGTGGCTTGAGGCGTCCATCTACGAGGATCTGCTCAAACGCATAGGCGGAGAGAGCCTCGATGATCTGAAAGCCGCCTGGCCTGATCTGGTAAATGAACCCGAGCCTAAGGATGAGTCGGGTGTCGAGTTGCTGCTGAAGGACGAACCGGCATTTGACGCACAGTCTCGCAACAAGAAGCCCTCTCCCGCATTGACGGCGGATGGGCTCGTCGGCCTCGATGGAAGGTACCTGAACAATGCTCCGCAGTGCACTGGATGGATGGATCTGACGCGCGGCGGCGGTAGCGGTTCCTTCTACATACTCTGGAGTGGACTTTACAAACTGACGACCGCAGCGGCAATACCTTACTACACGGGGCAGTACGCGCCTTCCGAGGATAATGGCTGGTCGAAGCGGGGATTCGCAATGGTCACCATCGGGGCGGGTCTCGAAGACTTCACCGAGCCGGCCAGGCAGACCGAGAAGAATCTCTCAAAGGTCATCAATGACAACACGAACGACACGATGATACAGCTCTATATCACCACGGGTGTCCTCATCGTTCTGGTTATACTCATCGCGATATGGCTCGCTAGTTGGATCACGAGCAATATTACGCGACTCATCGAGGGCATTTCACGGTTCAGATCGGGTGAACGGCATTTCCGTTTCAATTCGCCCACAAAGGACGAGTTCGGGTTGCTCGCCGATTCGTTCGACGAGATGGCGGAGAGTATCGTGGATTCCGTCAAAGACCCTCTCAGCATCATAGACATGGAGCACAATATCATATACATGAATGAGAAGGGGTTGTCGTACAGCGGTAGCCGCCTGGAGGATGTGATCGGCAAGCCCTACGGCCAATACAGCGTATATCCCGCGGAGACCAAGTACGATCCGATAAGGGCGCTCGAGGATGGCATCGACACGGACGTCTATTACAATGAAGCCACGGAAAGCTATATCAAAGGCGTAGCCAACTGGTTCTCCGACGTGAACGGCAACAGGGTAGGGATCATCATTCTCAGCATGGACATCACCGACATGGTCATGAAACAGCTTGAGCTCGAGGAGGCCGTGAACAACGCAAATATCGCAAATATGCACAAGGGCGAGTTCCTCGCGCGCATGAGCCACGAGATAAGGACACCCATGAACGCGATCATAGGCATCACGAATATAGCGCTCAACAAGCTCAGAGGCGGTGTGCCGGATGAGAACAGCCTCAGCGAGGTTGAAGGGCATATGCATCAGATAGAGACGAGTTCCCGCCATCTGCTTGGCCTCCTGAACGACATCCTCGATATATCGAAGATCGAGGCCGGCAAGATAGAGATATCAAAGGAAAAGATGGATATTGTCAAGGTGGCCGAAACGGTGGATGACATCATAAGGCCGAGGTGCGACGAAAAGAACATCTCATTCAATGTGAGGATATCCGACTTTGATCCATCCACGTTCATGAGCGATGAGCTGAGGCTGAGGCAGGTGCTCATCAACCTTTTGGGGAATGCCGTCAAATTCACGCCGGAGTACGGCAGGATAGACTTCATCATAGAGAAACTCGACAGTGAAGATCATACGGTGGGCATCCAATTCACGGTGAGAGATACCGGTATCGGCATTTCTGACGAGGAAAAGGAGAGGATATTCGAGCCGTTCGAGCAGGCGGCCTCGAAGATTTCATACAATTACGGTGGCACCGGTCTCGGTCTCGCGATCAGTAGGCGCATAGTGGAGCTCATGGGCGGGCACATCGAGATGGAGAGCGAAGTCGGCAAGGGAAGCATGTTCATGTTCACCCTGCGCATGGCCGAGGTCGAAGGTAAAGCGCGTGGCGCTGTGAACGCGAGTGACGCCATAGGCAAGTTCAAAGGCAAGCGCGCTCTCGTGGTGGATGACATAGAGATCAATCGACTGGTTGTCGCGGGGCTTCTCGAAGATACGGGCATAGACATAGAGGAAGCTGAAGACGGCGTCGAGGCGGTCGAGAAGTTTGGCGCTTCGACAGACGGATACTACGACATCATCTTCATGGACGTGCAGATGCCGCGTATGGACGGATATGCCGCGGCCTCCATCATCAGGGCGATGCAGGGTAGGCAAGACGCAAGGGATGTAGCCATCATCGCGCTGACGGCCAATGCATTCAAGGACGATATAGACGAAGCCAAATCCTCGGGCATGAATGCGCACATCGCCAAGCCCATCGACGCGATCAAGCTGGTGGAAGTTCTCTTTGATTATTTGAAATAACATTGAGCCATGTGTGCTATACTTAATCAGAACAGCAAACTATTGTGTAGTCCGGATTCGGGCGTATCGGCGGGATAGATAAAAATACGATATAGTAATATTAGGAAAGGGGTATATCATGGCGGAGAAAAAGGATACAAAAAAGCGGCTCACGACTGCGGTAGGCGCTCCCGTAGCGGATAATACCAATGTTACCACCGTAGGCTCGCGTGGGCCGATGACTTTGCAAAATCCATGGTTTATCGAGAAGCTCGCGCACTTTGACCGTGAGGTCATACCGGAGCGGCGTATGCACGCTAAGGGCTCTGGCGCGTTTGGCCACTTCAAAGTGACGCACGACATAACTAAGTACACGAAGGCAAAGCTTTTCAGCAAGATAGGCAAGAAGACGGAGGTCTTCGTTCGCTTCTCCACGGTCGCGGGGGAGAGGGGCGCGGCGGATGCCGAGCGCGATATCCGTGGCTTCGCCACTAAGTTCTACACCGAGGAAGGCAATTGGGATCTCGTCGGTAACAACACACCCGTGTTCTTCCTACGCGATCCATTGCGTTTTCCTGACCTCAATCATGCGGTCAAGCGCGACCCCAAGACGAACATGCGCAGCGCGCAGAACAACTGGGATTTCTGGACCATGCTGCCGGAAGCTTTCCATCAGGTCACTATCACGATGTCCGACCGGGGCCTGCCAAAGAGCTACCGCAACATGCACGGATTCGGTTCGCACACCTATAGCATGATCAACGCAAAGGGCCAGCGCGTCTGGGTCAAGTACCATTGGGTCTGCCAGCAGCCCATAGAGAATCTGACCGACGAGGAGGCCGCCGCGATAGTGGCGGTTGACCGAGAGAGTCATCAGAAGGACCTGTTCGAGGCCATAGAGAAACGGCGTTATCCCAAGTGGGAGCTCTGCATCCAGGTCATGACCGAGGAACAGGCGAAGAAACATCATGAGAACCCGTTCGATATATCGAAGATATGGTCGCACAAGGAATACCCACTCATCCCTGTCGGAATGATGACGCTCAACAGGAATCCCGAGAACTATTTTGCAGACGTGGAGCAGGCGGCGTTCAATCCCGCCAATATAGTGCCGGGGCTCGGCTTCTCGCCCGACAAGCTGTTACAGGGTAGGCTGTTCTCATATGGGGACGCGCATCGTTACAGGCTCGGCGTGAACCATCACCAGATACCCGTCAACTCCCCCAAGGCGGTGAAAGAACCTCATTACTATCATCGTGACGGGCAGATGCGCGTCGACGGCAATTTCGGCGCTACGACATCCTACCAGCCGAACATGTACAACGAATGGGAGGATGACAAGGCTCTGCACGATCCGCCGCTTGAGGTCATGGGCGCTATCGACGTCTACGAACCCAAGGACGACAAGACGGACGACTGCTATTACCAGGCCGGCGACCTATACCGGATCATGGCGGAGGACAAGAAACATCTGCTCATAGAGAACACGGCGCGCAACATAGAGCCCGTCACGGACAACATCAAGTACAGGCACGCGGCACACTGCTATCTCGCGGACAAGGATTACGGAAGACGCATCACTGAAGCGCTCGGCCTCGACTTTGATCGCGTGAAGAAATATTCAAAGCTCACGCACGACAAACTTATGGAGGAGACCTCGGCGGCGAAATGGAAGGGATAGAGGATATCCCTTCCATTCCCACTGCAGTCATTTATGTACGACGATAAACAAGGAAATCAATATCAGGGAGGACCTTACTCGCACCAGAACCCGCCCTATGGAAACCCGTACACGCAGCAGCCTTCGGAGAACGGGCCTTATCAGCAGCAGTCTCCGCCGCCCGGCGGCCCATACTACCGGCAGCCGTCCCCGCAGGGGTACTACGTGCAGCCGGAGATACCGCCCGAGGTCAGGAGATGGAACTGGGGCGCGTTCATGCTCAACTGGATTTGGGGTTGCGGCAACGGCGCCTATCTGACCTTGCTTTGCCTCATCCCGGTTTTCAACATCGTGTGGGTGTTCGTCTGCGGCGCGAGGGGCAACGTATGGGCGTGGAAGTCGGGCAAGTTCAAAGACTTAGGCACCTTCCTAACGACGCAGAGGACGTGGAACATCGCCGGTATTATATGTTTCTGCATCTTCATTGTATATCTATTGATTGTGATTGTGACGATATCTATGGGGGTGGCAATGATGCTGCCGTGGGATGGAATAATGAACGGCACGGAATACGCGGAATACAGTTAGCATTGAGGAATCACCCTCCGGGGTGATTTTTTTTAGGGTATCGGGAGCCGGAAACAGGAAGCCGTGATACGAAAACGAAAAAGAAAAGGTGTAAGGGAATTATCAGCAAAAGAGAAAGGAGAGAGATGACGTTACAGGGACGCAGTTTCATAGAGCCTCCGGATTTTGCGGAGGACGAGTACGAGAAGATTTTCAGTCTGGCAGAGCGCGTCATGGCATCGCCTCAGGACTATGCGGAGAGCGCGAAAGGCAGGCTATTAGCAACGCTCTTTTACGAGCCGAGTACGCGGACGCGTTTCAGCTTTGAGGCCGCAATGCTGAAGCTCGGCGGGCAGGTCATGGGGTTCTCGGGTGAAAACTCGAGTTCCGCGGCAAAGGGCGAGAGCATATCAGATACGGTGAGGACGGTAGCCTGCTATGCGGACATCGCGGTCATCAGACATCCTAAGGAGGGCTCCGCTCGTGTAGCCGCTATGGCTGCCGGAATACCGATCGTCAACGGTGGCGACGGTGGCCATCAACATCCAACACAGACGCTGACGGATCTTATGACCATCAGATCCGAGAAAGGCAGGCTCACCGGTTTGAAAGTGGGGCTCTGCGGAGATCTGAAATTCGGGCGTACCGTCCATTCCCTCGTGCGCGCTTTATGTCGTTACGAGGGGATAGAGTTCATCCTCATATCGCCGGAGGAACTGCGTGTTCCGGATTACGTCAAAGCGGAAATAAGGCGCGGTTGCGGAAGCGTCTACCGCGAAGTCGAACGCATGCAGGACGTGTTGCCGGAACTCGATATACTATACATGACCCGCGTCCAGAAGGAGAGGTTTTTCAACGAAGATGACTATGTTCGATTGAAGGACAGATACGTACTGGACGCGGTGAAGATGAAGCTCGCGCCAAAGGACATGATAGTGATGCATCCGCTTCCGAGAGTCAACGAAATAGCCACGGAGGTAGATGCCGACCCCCGGGCTGTGTATTTCAAACAGGTGAGAAACGGGATGTATGCGCGCATGGCGCTCATACTCTCGCTGCTTGGGGTATGATTTTATGATTCCTGAGGCGTGGACATGAAAGAAATGAAAGGAAAAATATGGAAGTTAACAGCATAGGCAAGGGCATAGTTATAGATCATATCCGCGCGGGCTGCGGCATGAAGGTGCTCTCGTACCTCGGCGTGGACACCTCGAAAGACACGGTCGCCCTCATCATGAACGCGACGAGCGAGAAACACGGCCGCAAGGACATCATCAAGATAGAGAACCTCACCGACGTGGACATCGCCGTACTCGGTCTGTTCGATCACAACGCTACGGTGAACATCATTGAGGACGGCAGTATCAAGAAGAAGATTCACCTCAGTTTGCCCGAGACCGTGAAGGACGTAATAAGGTGCAAAAATCCGCGTTGCGTCACGTCGGTCGAACCGGCTATCCCTCACATCTTTCACCTCGTTGCTACTGACCGCGAGGAATACAGATGCGAATACTGCGACGAGATCACGAGACTGTAGGCGGTTGCTACACTCATGTGGAATACTGAAAATTCCAGAATACTGCTTGGAAATGCTGTGAGCGGCGATTACGACGACGATGATAATCATTGAAGAAATAAACATAGCGGATCGCGAGGGGGACGAGCTTTTTACCGTCGTTGTTGAGGGAGATGTTATTAGGAAAATTCTCCCATCGGGAACGTCTGTAGAAGCGCCTGGCGCGCGCGTCATCGACGGCGGTGGGCTGTACCTTGCTCCCGGATTCGTGGATTTGCATGTGCACTTCCGTGACCCCGGGTTTATATGTAAGGAGGACATCATGAGTGGTAGCCGCGCCGCCGCGCACGGCGGGTACACCACCGTCTGTTGTATGCCGAACACATCTCCCGCCATAGACAGTCCGGACATCGTGAGGTACATTGACGAGCGTGCAGCATCCACGGGAATCGTGAACGTCTTTGCTGTCGGCGCTCTCACGAATGGGCAGAATGGCGCCGTGCTTTCCGATATGGAAGGCATGGATATGGCGCGCACCCTCTGTCGCGAGCTGACCGGCCACGGCATAGCAGGGGTATCGGAGGACGGCATGAGCCTCATGGACGAAGGCCTCATGCGTGAGGCGCTGCATCTGGCGAAGCGGCTCGGCCTGGTCCTCATGGATCACGCGGAGGACAAAGCTCTCATGGGCGGCTGTGTCAACGAAGGCCCCGTGTCAAAGGCGCTCGGGGTTCGTGGACTACCTGCGCGGGCTGAGACGAACATGGTCGAGAGGGACATCCGTCTCGCGTCCGACATCGGCGCGCGTCTGCACATACAGCATGTGAGCGCCGCGGGCAGTGTCGAACTCATACGCGCTGCGAAGGCCGATGGAGTGCCTGTCACCGCAGAGACCGCGCCGCACTACTTCGCGCTCACGGAGGGCATTTTGTCTACGTTACCCTCGGAGGTGCGCGCGTCCGCAAAGATGAATCCCCCGTTACGGACGGAGCGTGACAGGCTAGAGGTCATAAATGGTCTTGCCGACGGCACGATAGATGTCATCGCGACAGACCATGCGCCGCATGAAGTGGAGATGAAATCGCGACCGCTCGAAAAAGCGCCTTTCGGCATAGTCGGTCTCGAGACCGCGTTCGCAGTATCATACAACGAACTCGTCCTCGGTGGTGTCCTGACATTGCCCCAGCTCATGGACAAGATGAGCTCCGCGCCCGCACGGCTCATAGGGCTTGATCGTGGGATGATATGCGAAGGCGCGGTCGCCGATCTGGCGGTCATAGACATAGACACCCCGTATACGATAGACAGCGCCACCTTCCTATCTAGGGGAAAGATCACTCCGTTCGACGGCCACGAGGTCTGCGGCCGTCCTCTCTTGACCATGCGATGTGGCGTCATCACATACGATGCTGTTTCGGGCATAGTATAATATGAACATGAGTCAGAAAGCGGTAGCAACGATAGCTGAGAATATTGAAATCGCGCGGGGCGTGTTCCGTCTCGTGCTTTCAGACGTACAAGGAGCGGATGGATCGGGCGCTTGCGGAGCTCGCCTCACGTCTCCTGTTGTTCTGCCTAAGGATGTGACGGTGGCGGATATCGCGGCCGCAGCCGTGCCCGGGCAATTCGTCAATGTGTATCTGAACAACGAATCCATGCTACTGCCGCGCCCGTTCGGAATATCCGATGTTGAATCTTTCGATGGCGAGAGACGACTTGTGCTCGTCTATGCCATCCGCGGCGCGGGTACGGCGGAGCTCGCCTCCTACGTGCCCGGCACTGAGATACGCGTGCTCGGCCCGAATGGCAACGGATATGATCTTGAGGGGCTAGGCCGTCACGTGCTGCTGGTTGGCGGAGGGCTCGGTATTCCTCCGCTATTGTTTGTGGCACGCAGGACCAGGGAATCTTCAGGACCGTATGGGCGTCCTAAGATAACGGCCATTCTCGGCTACTCCGAGGATGCATACTATTCAGAGGCGATTCATCTGTACTGCGATGACGTATTCGGGATCAGCGAGTCACGCCATCTGGGCGGGGGCGTCAGCTACGGCGGCTCTCCGGGAACGGTCATGGATCTCATTGATAGGCTCGTATTCGAAGGTAAGCTAGACGTTGCGGGAACGAGCATACTCTCCTGCGGCCCCATACCCATGCTCCGCGCCGTTTCCGAATGGGCTGTAGGGAACGGCATCCCTGCGCAGGTTTCCCTCGAAGCGCGAATGGGTTGCGGCTACGGAGCGTGCGTAGGATGCACAATAGACATTAGTGTTGGCGCGCCAACTGTAACTGAGGACTGCGGCTTGACTGCTACTTTTTGTGGCACGGCGTCTTCCCCCATTGTCCGCCGGAAAGTCTGCAAGGATGGCCCCGTTTTCCCGTCGGATACGGTGATATGGTGAGACCCGCAATAAGGCGATTTTACAATTCTATCAATTAAGACTCTGCAATTCTATCAATTAAGACTCTACAATTCTATCAATTAAGACTTTACAATTCTATCAATTTGTATTATCCTAAAATCGGAGGTAATGATCCATGGGCGATTATAGGCCACGTGTCGTAGATAAAGAGCTGAAGCAAAAGCTCAAAGTTTCCGGCGCGATCCTCATCAAGGGCGCGAAGGCGACCGGCAAGACAGAGACCGCCAGGCAGCGCGCAAAGAGCGAGGCACGCATAGATGTAGATGCGGATATCAAAGACAAGATGGGCATAGACCCTGGTTTGGTACTCGAAGGTCGCAATCCCCGCCTTATAGACGAGTGGCAGCTTGAGCCTGATCTGTGGAATCACGTCCGGCGCGAGGTAGACGACAGGAAGAAGGCGGGGCAGTTCATCCTTACAGGTTCGGCGGATTTCGCAGATGCGGCGAGAATGCACTCCGGGGCGGGAAGGTTTTCTGTCATAGAGATGCGTCCGATGTCATGGCTTGAGGTCGGCATATCGAGTGGCAGGATCAGCTTGAAAAAAATTCTCGCCGGCAGGCGTGTCGCGCCCGGTGATGAATGCAGTATTGCGTTGAACGAGATAATCACACATATACTGCGAGGCGGTTGGCCCGCGGCGATAGACAAATCCGACGAGGAGGCCATCGAATATGTGCGTGAATACGTCAATCTGCTCGTCGAATCGGATGTGTCCAAGGCGCCGAATACCCGCAGGCGGCGCAGTGGTACGAAGGTCAGACGCATATTGGATTCGTATTCGCGCAACATAGCTACTGAAGCTACTCAGAGCCTCATAGTTTCCGAGGCTCGTGGTGAGGATGTGTCCCTCGCGCAGGGAACAGCAGATAGGTATATCGAAGTGTTGAAGGACCTGATGATAATAGAGGATCTCCCGGCGTGGCGCACCCACATCAGGTCGAGCGCCACCCTGCGTAGGTCAGAGAAAAAGTATTTTGTCGATCCATCGATCGCCGCGGCGTGCCTTGAGCTTGACATTGATCAACTGATTAGCGATCTCCATTATCTCGGGTTGCTATTTGAAGCGACGGCCATAAGGGATCTACGGGTATATGCTCGCGCGAACGGGGCGAAAGTCTCACACTATCGCGATTCGAGCGGACTTGAGATCGATGCCATCGTACACGGCGGTGGGTCATGGTCGGCCTTTGAGATCAAGCTCGGCAGAGACAAACACGACGCGGCGGCAAAGAGCCTCCGGAAGCTGGCTTCGCTGATAGATGTGAAAAAGACGAAGCCACCCACTTCGTTGAACATCATAACGGGGTTTGGCTTCGGGCATACTAGGTCTGATGGAGTCAACGTGATACCACTTGCGGAGCTTGGAATATGATGGATCAGATTGGTGTTGTAAATATAGGTGGTATCGAATGGAAAAACCCTGTCGCGACGGCGGCGGGTACATTTGTATGTGACGAAAGCTCGAATCACTTCGACCCCGCGTCGCTCGGCGCGATCACGACGAAGGGCGTGTCCGCGGAGCCCTGGCATGGCAACCCGATGCCACGGATAGCGGAGACGCCATCAGGCATGCTGAACTCAGTCGGGCTGGAGAATCCAGGCGTTGACGCATATATTGATGGCGAGTTGCGCGCGCTGAAAGATATGGGCGCAACGGTCATAGCCAATGTCGCGGGGCACAGCACGGAGGAGTATATGGACGTATGCCGTAAGCTGGACGAGACCGACGTGGATATGCTCGAACTGAACGTATCGTGCCCAAACGTCCGGGAGGGAGGCATGTCGTTTGGCACGGACACAGAGACCCTTTCTAGGCTAACGGAGAAGGTCAGAGCTGTCACCGGCAAACCGCTCATCGTGAAACTCTCGCCGAACGTAACGGAT
Source organism: Eubacteriales Family XIII. Incertae Sedis bacterium (assembly GCA_031277015.1). Classification (GTDB taxonomy): domain Bacteria; phylum Bacillota; class Clostridia; order Peptostreptococcales; family Anaerovoracaceae; genus JAIRPC01. The sequence goes on from JAISLZ010000073.1 coordinate 12,852, forward strand.
ATAGCGGAACTTGCCGTAGCGACGGAGCGGGCGGGTGCGGACGCGCTGTCGCTCATCAATACGCTCCTAGGCATGCGCATAGACACGCGGACAGGCAGGCCCGTACTTGCAAACCTGACAGGTGGGCTGTCCGGCCCTGCGATACGGCCGGTCGCGGTGCGTATGGTGTACGAGGTCGCGCAGCGCGTCCACATCCCGATCATCGGGATGGGCGGGATAATGACGGGAGAGGATGCCCTCGAATTTCTGCTCGCCGGCGCTTCGGCGGTCGCTGTCGGAACGGCAGCCCTCATTGATCCCGCCGCGCCCGCCCGCGTTGCTCGTGAATTGGCTGGATTGGCGCATGGCACGTATCGCGAGGTTCACTCATGATAGATAAACATGGTTTCATCAAATTCATGATCGACGCGGGAGCTTTACGATTCGGGGATTTCACGCTGAAAAGTGGGCGTATATCTCCGTATTTCATCAATACAGGCGTCTTCAATACCGGTGAAAAGATTTCCTGCCTCGGCTCGTATTACGCCGAGTGCATCAAAGATGCTATGAACGCAGGCGGCATTCCTCAGAACATTTCTACGGTGTTCGGACCTGCTTACAAGGGTATTCCACTCGCCGTAGCCACCGCTGCCGCCCTCGGGCGCGCGTACGGCATGGATGCAGGCTACACGTTCAACCGTAAAGAGCCCAAGGACCACGGCGAAGCTACTGCGTGCATGACGGGAAACGGTCCGTCCGCGTCCCGCGTAGGAACGGAAGCGGTTCTCGTCGGAAGCCCGCTGAATGACGGCGACCGTATCATCATCGTTGACGATGTGATCACCGCGGGCACAGCCATGCGAGAAATCGTACCGCTCATTCGCGCAGCCGCAGACGTGGAGATATGCGGCCTGGTCCTCTCGGTGGACCGCATGGAGCGGGGTCATGGTGAGGGCGGTCTATCGGCTGTGGATGAAGTGCGGCGCGCGCTGGGCATACCCGTCTATCCTATAGTGACAGTAAAGGATATCGTAGAGTTCTCCACATCGCTCAAAATAGGTGGCCGGCCCGCGATCGACGAAGGCGCGAGAGATCGTATGCTGTCATATATGGCCGAGCATTGCGTGTGAGCGCCGGAGACTATTCGACAAAATATTTTTCGCACTTGACCGCGGCGAAGATTTAACATATATTCTTTGTATAAGGTTTCGTCGGCATGTATCTTGATCGTATTTATTTCCGCAGAAATGAACCGGAGGGAACTATGAGACATACTATAGGCGTGGTAATGGACAACAAGCCCGGCGTGCTCTCGCGCATCTCGCAGCTGCTCGCGCGCCGGGAATTTAACATCGATAGCATCACGGCAGGCCCGACGCGCGATCACGACATCACGCGCATGACCGTCGTGGTCGAGGGCGACGACTATGTGGCCGACCAGGCCGCGGGAGAGATTGCCAAGCTCGAGGACGTGATACGGATAGAGCGCATCTCGCCAGATCAGGCGACGCGCCGCGAAATCATGCTTATCAAGGTGAGGGCGACGAAAGAGCAACGCGCCGAGATTGTAGATCTCGCGAAGATTATGGACTGCCAGATTGTAGATATTTCCCAGTCCACACTCATGCTCGAGCACAGCGACGTGCCGGAGAAGATAGACCTGCTCGTCAATCTTCTGTCCGAATACACGATTCTTGACATGGCCCGCGGCGGAGCGATAGCGCTAAACTCGGGCGAGGAAGATAAATATATTTTTGAGTAAAAATGAAGCGTAGTTATTGCGCCCCTTTTTAGGCGATAGTTTCAATTTCCCAGATCAATGGTATACCCGTTGCCGATCATGAGGGCGACCTCCGTGCCCTGATCGTCTATGACCTCCATCCTGTATACGGAGGATATACGCCCGCGCGAGATCGCCTCGGCCGTGCAGATGAGCCTTTCGCCCTTGGGCGGCCGGAAGTACGTGATGTTCCCCGACTGGCTGACAGTGATGAACCGATCGATCTCACCGCGCTCCAGATGCCCGTAGTTCGCGGCGACCGCGAACGCGCTGTCCGCGAGTGTGTACGTCACGCCCCCCTGCACGACGCCCCCCTTGTTGAAGTGCCTGTCCGGCACGATATCCACCGCGCACACGGCCCTGCCGTCGCCCGCCTCCTCAATGACGACCCCCGTCAGCATCAGGTACCTATCGCCGCTAAAAAACTCCCTCACACCATCAATATCCATCCCGGCCGCCTTTCTATTGCTCCTATATTATATTATTTATATTATCACGAAACGCCGTCCTTTTCGTGGTAAAATAGAAGTTCCCTTGGGGGAACGGTAAATAGATGAAAGAAGCAGGCATGTATTTTCAGGAACTGATTGAAGCGGTGAGCAAGGGCGACGCGGACGCCGTCGTTTCGCTCGTGAAGCGCGGACTTGACGAGGGAGTGGAGCCGCAGAGCATACTGGACGACGGCCTGCTCAAGGCCATGGGCGAGATCGGCGAGAAGTTCAAGAACAACGAGGTGTTCGTGCCGGAGGTCCTGATCGCCGCGCGCGCACTGACCGCGGGTACGGAAATACTCAAAGAAAGGATGGGCGCCGGCGGCACGAACGCGATAGGTAAGGTCGTCATCGCGACGGTGGCTGGCGACCTTCACGATATAGGCAAGAACCTCGTGAAGATGATGATGGAAGGCGTTGGCCTCGAAGTCGTCGACCTGGGCGTGGACGTGACCGCCGACAAGATCATCGAGGCGGTCAAGGAGCATGACGCTGATATCGTGGCGCTGTCCGCCCTCCTGACCACGACGATGGCGTATCAGCGTACGGTCGTAGAGGCCCTCAAAGACGCCGGACTTAGGGATAAGGTGAAGGTCATGATAGGCGGCGCGCCGACTACGCAGGCATTCTGTGACGATATCGGTGCGGACGGCTACACGGCCGACGCCCCGAGCGCGGCCGAGATGGCCCGCGACCTGGTCTCATGACCGCCGCCCTAATCCACTACCATCTACCGCATTCCCGTGGCCGAACGCCCTCTGCCGTCAGTGACGTTCACTCCACTGCGTATCAGTCCGAAAATAGTTAACAGATAATTCTAAAAAATTTGACTTTTCAACCCTGCGGTAATATAATCACCTCTATGCAACGAAAAAAGGCAAGGGAATACGTGGGGCTTTATGAGCCGGGTTTTGAGCACGATTCGTGCGGTATCGGCCTGCTCGTAAACATCGACGGGCACAGGTCGCATCGACTGGTTAAAGACGCTGCACTCGCGCTTATGAACATGGCCCACCGGGGCGGCATAGGCGCGGAGCCGGAGACGGGCGACGGTGCGGGCATGCTCATACAGTTGCCGCACGCCTTCTTCCGAAAAGTTGCAAAAAACTCGGGCATAGAGCTTGGAGATGAGGGCAGTTACGGTGTCGCCATGATGTTCGGCAGCCCCGAGGCTGACCGTATCAGGCGCACCGCCTCGGCATTCTCGCGCATATGCGAGGAGGAAGGTCTGAAGGTCCTCGGAGTGAGGAACGTTCCCGTCAATCACCGTGCGGTGGGACCGACGGCGCGCGAGGTATGTCCCGGCATTCGGCAGATATTCATCGAGCGGCCGGACGGCATGGGCGAGGACGACTTTGAGCGCAAGCTATATATTGTGTCCAAGATAGCGCGCAGGCGCATCCGCTACGGCGGAGATGAGCGCGACCTGTACTTTTATCTCGCTAGCATTTCATGCAGGACCATCGTGTACAAGGGGATGCTAAGGGCGGATCAGTTCGAGAACTTTTACCTCGATCTCAAAGATACCGACCTGACGTCCGCCATAGTCCTCGTCCATTCACGTTTTTCCACGAATACGTTCCCTAGCTGGGAGCGCGCACACCCTATGAGCTACCTCATCCACAACGGTGAGATCAACACGATACGCGGCAATGTCAATTGGGTGAAGGCGCGCGAGGCGATGCTGCGTTCGGAGAGATTCGGGCCGGACCTCGCAAAAGTGATGCCCGTCATTGGAGAGGAGGGTTCGGACTCGGCGATGCTCGACGATTTCATCAAGCTGCTCCTGCACGCGGGATATTCGCTGCCCGAGGCCGTCATGTTGACGATACCGGAGCCGTGGGAAAACGACCCGGACATGGAGGACGACGTGCGCGCCTTCTACGAGTACAATAGCTGTCTCATGGAGCCATGGGACGGGCCGGCTGCGATAGCGTTCACGGACGGCCGTATTGCGGGGGCTACTCTCGATCGCAACGGCCTGAGGCCCGCGCGCTACATCCTCACCAAGGACGGCACGCTAGTGCTCGCGAGCGAATCGGGGGTGCTGCCCATGCCCGCGGAGCGCATCGCGAAGAAGGATCGCCTGAGACCGGGGCGTATGCTGCTCATCGACACGGTGGCGGGGCGCATCATCGAGGACAGCGAACTGAAGTCCGCGGCGGCGTCGCGGCGGCCGCACAGAAAATGGCTTGACGAGAACCTCTTGCGCCTTTCGGATCTGCCGCTGACCGATGTGCCGGGCGAATACTGGCAGGACATCATCAGGGACAAACGCAGCAGCGGCGTGAGCGGAGTTTATGAACAGGCGGTGCTGAAGGACTTCGACGGCATGCGGCTGCTCATGGCGAACAGGGAGGCGGGCGCGGAGGCGTTGCCGCTTCTGACGGAGCAGAAGGTGTTCGGGTATACGTGGGAGGATATCAACCTCACGCTGAAAGAGATCGCAAACTCGGGCGACGACCCGGTCTCGTCGATGGGCGTGGACTCGCCTCTCGCAGTGCTGTCAAACAGGCCGCAGCTGCTTTACAATTATTTCAAGCAGCTCTTCGCCCAGGTCACGAACCCGCCGATAGACGCGATAAGGGAGCATATAGTCACATCTTCGGAGATACATATCGGCAGGGAGGGCAATCTGCTTGAGCCGGACGAGACGAACTGCCGCATGATCAGGCACCATACCCCGATTCTTTCAAAGGACGATTTGCAGAGGCTGCGTGGCCTGAGCGTGGAAGGGCAGAAGAGCGTGACGCTGCCGATACTCTTCAATTCGAGGGAGAAGAACGGTCTCAGGCACGCGCTCGACGACCTTTTCGCAGCGACAGACTACGTAATGGACAGCGGCTACAACATCATCATCCTCTCGGACAGGGGCGCCGCGCCGTACAAGGTTCCGATGCCTGCCCTGCTCGCGACATCCGCGTTGCACCACTATCTCGTGAAGAACGGGACGCGCACCAGGCTCAGCCTCGTCATAGAGACGGGCGAAGCGAGGGAAGCGCATCATATCGCGTTGCTCGTCGGGTATGGGGCCGAGGCTGTCTGTCCATATCTCGCCTACGATACGCTCGATGATATGGCGAGAGAGGGCATGATCGAAGCGGACGGGGAGAGCGCGCAGGCCGTCTACCGGGACACCATGACGCACGCCCTTGTCAAGATCATGTCGAAGATGGGCATATCCACGGTGCAGAGCTATCACGGCGCGCAGATATTCGAGGCGCTCGGCATAGCGAGTACCGTGATAGACGAGTATTTCACGGGCACCACCTCGCGCATAGGCGGCCTCACGCTCAAGGAGATAGAAGCGGAGGCGAAGGAGAGGCACGAGAAGGCATTCGATCCGGTCTCGAGGGATGAACCGCTAGATCCGGGCGGCGACTACAAGTGGCGCAAAGACGGGGAGTACCACCTTTACAATCCAGAGAACATCTATTATCTTCAGCAGGCGTGCCGCACGGGCGACTACGGGCTGTTAAAGAAATTCTCCGCATGCGTCAACAGGCGCTCCGTGGAGCTGAAGAACATTCGCGGGTTGCTTTCGGTAGTGGAGGCGGAGAAGCCGACGCCGATAGACGCGATAGAACCGGCGTGGAGCATCGTCAGGCGCTTCAAGACGGGGGCCATGTCGTACGGCTCGATCAGCCGTGAGGCGCACGAGTGCATGGCGATAGCTATGAACAGGCTCGGCGGGAAGAGCAACACGGGCGAGGGCGGGGAGCTGTCCTCTCGCTTTACGGCGGATGAGAATGGGCAGGACAGGTCGAGCGCGATCAAGCAGGTCGCGTCCGGGCGTTTCGGCGTGACGATGCACTACCTGAACAACGCGAAGGAGATACAGATCAAGATGGCGCAGGGGGCGAAGCCTGGCGAGGGCGGCCACCTGCCGGGCGGCAAGGTCTATCCGTGGATAGCGAAGGCCAGGTATTCGACGCCGGGCGTCGAGCTCATATCCCCGCCGCCGCACCACGACATCTATTCCATAGAGGATTTGTCCCAACTCATACGCGACCTTAAGGCCGCGAACAAGAACGCGCGCATCAGCGTGAAGCTCGTCTCCGAGGGTGGGGTGGGCACCATAGCAGTGGGCGTGGCGAAGGCCCTCGCGGACGTCATAGTCGTGAGCGGCTACGACGGCGGCACGGGCGCGGCGCCGCGCACGAGCGTCAGGCACGCGGGGCTGCCGTGGGAGCTCGGCATCGCGGAGACGCACCAGAGCCTGCTCATGAACGAGATGCGGGACCGCGTGGTGCTCGAGACCGACGGCAAGCTGCTCACGGGCCGCGACATCGTGATCGCGGCGCTGCTCGGCGCGGAGGAGTTCGCCTTCGCCACGGCGCCGCTCGTGGCCATGGGCTGCGACATGATGCGGGCGTGCAACCTCGACACCTGCCCCGTCGGCATAGCCACGCAGAACCCGGAGCTATGCGGCAAGTTCAGGGGCAGGCCCGAGCACGTCGAGAACCTCATGATGTTCCTCGCGCAGGAGGTGCGCGAATGGATGGCGCGCATAGGGGTCAAGTCGTTCAATGAGCTTGTCGGCCATGTCGAGCTGCTGACGGAGATGCACCCGGAATGGAACGACAAGGCCAAGACTGTCGATCTCTCGCGGCTCCTCTACCAGCCGAAGGCCGTCGACAGCGCGGGGGCGAGGTACTTCACCCGCCCGCAGGACCACGCGCTCGACCGTACCCTCGACCGAAGCGCGCTCATCTCCCTGTGCCGCGACGCGGTCAGGCGGCCGGGGGTCAAGGCCGACTATACCCTCGACATCATCAACCGCAACCGCACGGTCGGCTGCATGCTGTCGGGGACTATAGTGCGCAGGCATGGGCCGGAAGGGTTGCCGGAAGGCAGCATTCATCTGAGGTTTGACGGATCGGCGGGGCTTTCGTTCGGCGCATTCCTCACGCATGGCGTCGAGCTGGAGCTGCATGGCGACGCGAACGACTACGCGGGCAAGGGGCTTTCGGGCGGCAGGATAGTGATCGTGCCGCCGGACGGGGCGACCTTCGACCCGTCGGACAATATAATAGTAGGGAACGTCGTACTGTACGGCGCGACGGAAGGGGAGTTCTACGCCAGAGGCGCCGCAGGGGAGAGGTTCTGCGTGCGCAACAGCGGCGCGGCCGCCGTCGTGGAGGGCGTCGGGGACCACGGATGCGAGTACATGACGGGCGGCGTATGCGTCGTGCTCGGCAGGACAGGCCGCAACTTCGCGGCAGGGATGTCGGGCGGCATAGCTTTCGTATATGACGAGGACGGGACCTTTGGGCGCCGCTGCAATACGTCCGGCGTCGTGCTGGAGCAGGCTTCAGGAGACGACAAGGTACAGCTGAAGGGTCTGCTCAGGAAGCACGTCGCATTCACCGGCTCTGACGTAGCGGCGAAGATGCTGGACGACTGGGCTGCCTCTGTGCAGAGATTCATCACAGTAATACCAAAAGAATATAGGCGGATACTCGCAAAATCCCAGGACGGGAGCAGCAGTATGCCGGCCGTCTGCGACAAAGGATACACCCAGCAGGGCATAGAGCCGCCGGCAAGGAAGGGCGCGTGATGGGGAAGACTGCGGGGTTCCTCGAATATGGGCGCAGCGAGGCAGCCTGCCTCCCTGTAGCCGAACGCATAAAGGGCTGGGATGAATTTGCCGTGCCTCAGCCCGCCCATGCCCTTACGACTCAGGCGGCGCGCTGCATGGACTGCGGCGTACCCTTCTGCCATGCGGCTTTCGTCGTGGATGGGAAGCCTATAGGATGCCCCCTATCGAACCTAATCCCGGAGATCAACGATCTGGTATACAGGGGTGACATAGAGAAAGCGTACCGCAGGCTGAGCAGGACGCACCCGTTCCCCGAGTTCACGGGGCGCGTATGCCCTGCGCTGTGCGAGGGCAGCTGCACCCTCGGCGAGCACGAGCCGGCTGTCACGGTCAAGGAGATCGAGCGCTACGTAGCGGACGAGATGATGAGGCGGGGCAAGGTCCTGCCGCGCATGCCCGGCGTCAGCACGGGCAAGAGGGTAGCCGTCATCGGGTCGGGCCCGTCCGGCCTCGCGTGCGCGGATATGCTGAACAGGCTCGGCAACGCCGTCACCGTGTTCGAGCGGGCGGACAGGCCCGGCGGCCTGTTGATGTACGGCATACCGAATATGAAGCTCGACAAGGATCTTGTGCTTGGCAGGGTGGGCATAATGAAGGATGAAGGCGTCAGGTTCGAACTCGGCGCGGAGGTTGGCACGGACTATCCCGTGCTGTCCGTAATGAAAGACTTCGATGCCATAGTCCTGTGCGGCGGCGCTACGGATGAGCGCAGGCTTGGCGTACCTGGCGCGGATTTGTTCGGTGTGATGACAGCGCTGGAGTTCCTGACGCAGAGCACGGCAAATATACTCGATGGGACCGTCATAGACGGGCTTCCGAACATAGATGGCAAGGCCGTCGTCGTCGTGGGGGGCGGCGATACGGGTACGGACTGCGTGGCGACTTCGATCAGGAGGGGGGCGGCGTCTGTATCGCAGCTCGAGATCATGCCCGAACCTCCCGAAGAGCGCTCGGCCGATGATCCATGGCCTCTATGGCCAAAGGTAAAAAAGACGGATTACGGCCAGGTGGAGGCTATGGAGCTGTTCGGCCGCGACCCGCGGGAGTACGAAACGACGGTCAAGGAGATAATGGGCGACGGAGGGAAGGTCACAGGCATCAAGACGGTACGCGTGGAATGGCGCATGTCGGCCGGCGGCATGGCCCCGGCCGAGATACCCGGCACGGAACGCGAGCGGCCGTGCGATATCGTGCTGACCGCCATGGGGTTCACCGGGCCGGAACGCCTGTTGATAGAGCAGCTTAGCCTTGATACGGACGTCCGCGGCCTCGTCAAGACTCGCCGGCCGGGCTCATATCTCACGAATACCCCGACGGTGTTCGCGGCCGGCGACATGAGGCGCGGACCGTCGCTAGTGGTGTGGGCTATAGACGAGGGCAGGCGCGCCGCCAAGGCCTGCCATGAGTATCTGAAAGGACGATGATTTGATGATGGATGCTGACAGGACATTCTATAATGGCAAGATATACACAATGAACGCGCCTGGAGAGACGGTGGAGGCGATAGTGGTCCGAGACGGGAAGATAGCCTACGCCGGCTCAAACCAGAACGCTTTGGGGTGGAAGGTGAAAGAGAAGGTGGATCTTGGCGGCCTGACCGGGCTGCCTGGTTTCATCGACACGCACATCCATGTGCTGATGGACTGCCTGTATGCGAGCTATGCCGATCTCGGTGGCGCGCAAAGCATCGATGATGTCATCAATATAATGAAAGATAAGGATGATGGAGGTGAGGGATGGCTATATGGGGCTGGTGTCTCATTCGAGAACCTCGTGGAGAAAAGATTCCCTCATAGGAATGAACTCGATCGGATCAGTACGGAACGCCCTATACACCTCATCAGTCATTGTGGCCATATTCATATGATCAACAGCAAAGCGCTTTTTATGACAAAAATCTCCAACAAAAGTGAATTTGACGATGAATGCCTGGAATATTACGACGACGGTGAACCGAGCGGCATTCTCATGGAGACCGCATACGGGAAGTATCTGTCGGATATATCCGACAGTTCATGGACGGAACCTGCTTATCAGGCGAAGCTCTTGGAATCGGGACTTTCAGTCTACCCGGAACGGGGATTGACTACGCTGCACGCCATTGCCCTCATGCCAAATACCCCACCCACCGAAACTTTTGGCCAATATTATGAACTTGAGAAGCGCGGCAAACTGCCCGTCCGCGTGATCATAAGTCCCTCTCACGACTTGCCGTGGTCGCTTGACCCCACCACGGGCTTCGGCACGGATATGGTGAAGCTCGGCGCCAAGAAGATATTCCTCGACGGTTCGCTCGGAGGCCGGACGGCCGCCGTGACGGAGCCATATGCCGACGCCCCGGAAGAAACGGGCATCATCACCCATACGGCGGAGGAACTTACGGACCTGTTCAGGGAGGCGTATGACGAGGGGCTCGAAGTTTCCGTGCACGTCATAGGCGATGCCGCGATGGAGTGCGTTCTGGATGCGGCGGAGAAGGTCTATCCCGTCATAGAAGGGGATAGCCCGGAAGAACGGCTATCAAAGACAAACAGGCGGCTTCGGATCATTCACGCCATGATCATAGGGCCTGGGCACATCGAGAGGATCAAGAGGCTCCCCATCATACTCGACGTGCAGCCCGCATTCCTTGATTCGGATGTGCACATCGCCATGGCCAGGCTTGGGGAAGGGCGTCTGCATAGCTTCATGCCACTCAGGTCGTTCATAGATGGCGGCGTACTTCTCACTGGAGGCTCTGACGCCCCGGTCGACCCCGCTATCCCACTCAATGGCATACAGTGCGCCGTGACGCGTAGGGATCTGCACGGTTTCCCTGAGGGCGGTCTCGTTGCAGAGGAAGCCGTCTCCGTATACGAAGCCGTCGCCATGTACACGAAGAACGCGGCCTACTGCTCGAATGAAGAGCATATCAAAGGGACGATCTCGGCGGGCAAGTTCGCCGATTTCATTTTGCTCGACAGGGACATATTTGAAACGGAAGCGGGCGAGATCAGCAGTATCAAAGTGGTTAAGACAGTGTTAGGAGGTGAGACGACATTTCAGGGTGGTTCGGAATCTTTGGAAGGAGGAGGTGATATCTAATGTCAGGAATAGACGTAGCAATTATTATTATTTATTTTGCGGCGATAGTCGCGATAGGATTCTATGTAGCAAAGAAATATGTAAGGAGCGGCGATGACGCCGCGGTGGCCGGGCGCAAGCTCGGTGTTTTCCTCGGGGGTATCGGCAAGGCCGCGAACAGCGCCGGCGGTTCAAGCTCGGTAGGCGGCACCGCCTGGGGATATCAGATGGGTATCGGTTCGATATGGTACGCGGTCAGCGAAGGATTCACGTACATAGTGTATCTGCCGATCATCAAGCGCATGTGGACGGTGCTATACCGCACCCGTACGGCGTCCGTGGGCCAGTTCTTCGGATACCGTTGGGGAAGTGGCGCGAGGCTGTTCGCCGGGCTCATCAACACTGTCGCCTACATGGCCTTCGTCGGCGCACAGATCATAGCGACGGCGACGGTCATCAAGCTGCTACTCGGCTGGGAATACGTCCCGGCCCTGCTAGTGTCGACAGCCATCATCATTATCTACTGCACGGCCGGCGGGCTCAGGGCCATCGTGCTCACCGACGTCATACAGATGTCGCTGATCATCGCCGGCATGCTCATCATCATGCCTCCCATCGTTTTCGGCGCGGCCGGCGATGCCCTCGGCGGTGGCGGGATAGTCACCGTATGGGAGACGCTGAAGGCCGGCGAACTGACATCGTTCATGACCGATCTCGGAGCGCCCGGCGTATTCGGGTGGCCTTACATCATAGGGGCGATCATCCTGCCTACCATACTGATAGGCGGAGTGGCGCAGGCGTCGTACCAGTACCAGGCGTCCATTCAGTCAGCGGACAAGGCGTTCAAGTCCTTCATCATGGTGCCCTTCCTATACATCCCGGTTTCCATCATGGTCGTGCTCATGGGCATGTGCGCCTTGATACTGTACGGCGTCAAGTTCATGCCGCCGGAGTACGGCGGGCCCGAAGGCGGCGACCCGAACATGGTGCTGTCCACGCTCATACAGGACTTCCTGCCGCCGGGCCTGACGGGGCTGCTACTCGCGGCCATACTGTCCGCGACGATGAGCACGAGCTCCACCTGTCTCATATGCTCGGTGACCTGCCTCACGGAGGACGTCATCAAGCCCTCACTGAAGCGTAAGCTCAATGACGCGCAGGCGCTGAAACTCTTCCGCGTGTGCATGGTCGCCATCGGCCTTGGCACCATCGGCATCACGATGTACGCGACGGACATCATTCAGCTGCTCACCACGGGATATGCCGCGTGCATAGCCGGCCTATGGGTGCCGATCATGGCTACGATATTCTACAAGAGGGCGACGAAGCCGGCGACGTATATCACGATGGTCGTCGGGCTTGTCGTGTACGGCGCGATAGCGTTCGCACCGGGCGCGTTCGCCTTCCTGCCGCAGGCCATAGTCAGCGCACCGCTCTACGTATCTATGCCTCTGTCTGTCGTGCTGATATTCGTCCTCTCGGCCGTCACGCAGAGGTCCGACCACGGCAGGATCGACGCATACTTTGAGGACGAGTGGGAAAAGAGCCCCGGCAACTGGGAGAAGCATCCGGAGGTACTCGAAGACGTTGCCGCGGTCCACTCGGGCAATGTATAATATATGATAAAGTCAGAAAGTCAATTATTGTAGATTGTATAGATTGTAGATGAGAGAGACGGTGACGTATCCGGCGCTCGAGATAGATAGAAAGAAGTTGGCCGACAACGCAAAGGTCGTTACGGACATATGTAGCGTGGCCGGCATAAACGTAGCGGGGGTCGTCAAGGTGGTGAGTGGCGACCCCGTCTGTGCACGCATCATGCATGAGAATGGATGCGAATGGATCGCGAGCTCGCGCTTGGCTCAGCTCGAGCGCTTGTGTCGCGAGCATCCGGATATCCCGTTGTTGCTCTTGCGCGTGCCTATGGTGTCTGAGGCGGACCGCCTCGTGCGCGTGGCATCCATGAGCCTGAACAGCGACATAGATGTACTGCGTGCCATAGATGTCGCCGCCGGAAAAGCCGGGGTGATCCACGAGGTGATCCTCATGATAGAGCTCGGTGACCTGCGCGAGGGGATATGGATGGCGGAGGAGTACATCGCCGTAGCCTCTGAGGTTGAGGACGGTCTGAAAAATCTACACCTCGCTGGTACAGGTACCAATCTCGGTTGCTACGGTTCCATTCTCCCGACAAAGGAAAAAATGGAGCAACTTGTTGTAGCGACCGAAAGGATAGAGTCCTCCATAGGTAGGCGGCTGGACATAGTATCGGGAGGAGGGAGCACGTCGTTGCCTCTCGTCGTTCGCGGGGAGATGCCGCCGCGCGTCAATCATCTCAGGATAGGCGAGGGCATCGTCGTCTGTAAGGATAACGAGGATCTGTACGGCATATCGATTGACGGCACGCATCGTGACGTATTGACGCTCAAGGCGGAGGTGATCGAAACCCGTGTCAAGCCGTCGCACCCGATAGGCGAGATAGCATACGACGCCTTTCGAGGCAGGCCCTCGTATGTGGACAGGGGAGAGCGTAAGCGCGCCCTGCTCGGCGTAGGCAAGCTCGATTACTGCCGTTTGGACTGGATCGTGCCCGAGATGCCCGGCATTGAAATACTCGGAGCGTCAAGTGATCATACGATACTCGACATAGAGAACGCGGATTCCGACATCCGCGTCGGCGACTTGCTCACCTTCGATGTGCTCTACTCGGCAGTCGCTTTTCTATCGATCTCGTCGGATGTCGTAAAGCGGTATATCTAAGGAAATAGGCCGTCTAAATAAAATAATGCAGGTACTATAGCGCGTTGATCGAAAGGGGTCAGGCCATGAAAAATTTCTCCAACTTCAATTTCCATATGTATACGGAAATATCCTTTGGACGTGGGACGGTGGACGGGCTGGCCGGCTTGATCAAAAAGTATGGAGGCACGAAAGTTCTTTTTGTCTACGGCTCGGGCAGTATCAAGAAAAGTGGACTCTACGACCGGATAGTAAAGGCGCTCAATGAGGGCGGCGTCCACTTTGTGGAACTCGGCGGGGTGAAAGCCAACCCTCTGCGTTCAGTTGCGGAGAAGGGGATAGAGATCGCGAGGGCCGAAGGTACGGACTTTTACCTCGGTGTCGGCGGAGGTAGCGTCATCGACACAGCAAAGGCCATCGCCTTGGCTATGGCATCAGGCGGCGAGTACTGGTCCTACTATAACGGAGTGGAGCCGCGGAGCATGGAACCCGTCGGCGCGATCAACACGATAGCTGCGGCGGGTAGCGAGACGAGCGGCTCGACCGTTCTCGTGGACGACATCGAAACAGACAGGAAATTCGGGCTCATGTGGCCCGATGTGTGCCGTCCCGTGTTCGCCATTATGGATCCGGAGCTGACCTATGCACTTCCCTCCCGGCAGACCGCGTCGGGCGCGGCGGATATTTTTTCACACACCTTCATGAGGTATTTCACGAACTACGCAAGCTATCTCGGGGACGCGTACTGTGTGTCTACATTCAAGACCGTCAAAAAGTACGCTCCGATCGTTCTCTCGCGCCCGGATGACTACGAAGCGCGTGCGGAGCTCATGCTCGCTGCTACATTTTCACACAACGACCTTACGGGCATAGGCAGGGCCGGCGATGGTAGGGGAGGAGAGCATTCTCTGGAGCGCCAACTCAGCGGGTACTACGACTTCCCGCATGGAGAAGGGCTAGCGGTGATGATGCCCGCGTTCCTGAAATATATAGTACTGCACGGTACTCAGTCTCAGGTGGCGCGCGTCGCCGACTTCGGTGTATGCGTATTCGATGTGGAGCCTGAGATGGATGACGTGGTATCTGTGGCTACAGAGGGTATAGCGCGTTTCATTGAGTGGCTACGTTCGCTCGGCCTACCCGTGACGCTGGGTGAGCTCGGCGTGCCGGAAAGTGAGTATGCCACCGCCGCCGAACGTTGCGTAAGCGACAACGGCGGCACCCTCAATGGGTTCATGGAGACAGACGCGGATGGCATTCGCGAGATATTTCGGTTGGCCGAATAGCGCCCTTAAGGGCATTACGAAACTACATTGAAGAAAGTGTCGTTGAATTTTTTTGTATAGTAAAAGATACCTTTGCCGATTCTCTCGGAATCCCAAACACGGACAGGCATATCGGGATAGAATGAATATCCGCCCGTGCAGATTTCGAATCTATTTCCTGAAGGATCAAAGAAATAGACCGCCTGCCCTCCGGTGATCCCCTGACGCATCGGGCCCGCGTCTATCGTGACCTCGTTCATCGTCAAAATATCCGCGGCGTGCCCTATGTCGCTCCAGCTATTGAGACGATAAGCGACACTGTGTAGCTTGCCAGGTTGCTCGTATTCGAGGATGGCGATATCGTACATCCTATTCCCGCAGGAGAGCATAGTGACCAACCTGTTGCCGTCGGCCATCAGTCCGTTGCCCACCTCCGCAAACCCACATATTTTCATCAGATACCATACGGTGCCGGCTGCGCCCGGCCCAAAGAGCAACGCGTGATCAAACGTGGCGGCGCCGATCCCTCTGGGATCGATCGACCATATCTCTGGATTCAGCGTCCCGGGCTTGGGTTCGGACTCGTCGGAACTCGCAAAGAAATCGATGCGGTGTCCCGTCGGGAGACTGACGGATACGCGCCGGCCGATACCGGGCTGATCCGTATTCGCAGATATCTCCTCAACTGGAAGGCCGTACTCCTTCGTCTTTTCTGTGAGGTAGTCGAGATAAGCGTCGGACGCGACCTTGAATCCAATGAAATCCATTCCCGCAGACTCGGCTCCGCGCAGTACCAGAGAATGATGGTCAAATTCATTGTAGCCCTTGAGCAATACCCTGTCGTCGGAAGTCCTGTCGACTTCAAAAAGGCCGACGACCTTCGTGTAAAAATCGACTGACGTCTCGAGATCCAGGACCCTCAGTTGCATCAACGCAGCTCTCATTACTCCAGTGATTGCCATGATCTTTACCTCCTTAAAGTATAATGTCCGATCTGCCGCCGCTCCATCAAAGGCTACGGAGATCGTAGCATATATCATAAATAATGGTATGGCGTATACATAACACCATTTAATAATACCACACATTGCGTGCGATGTGCGAGGCCGGAGTGATTTCGACTTGGTGATATCTTTTGTGGTGATAGTCCTGAGGCCGAGTTTTTCCAATAACCCTTTAATCTTGCTATGCTGCCGTAGGAACACTTCTGCCGGCGTCTGCCCGCCGAGCACCTTTCTCGCGTAGGAGTTGATGTGGCTCATCATGAGGTTCACATCGCCCTGCGTCAGATGGTTCATGGACGCCCCCTTTGGGAGTATCATCCGAATTAGGCGGTGGTTGTTCTCGCATGCGGCTTTCTGGTTGGACTGGTAGGGGTCACAATAGAACACCCTCGTCCTTATTGCCCCGCCATTATACGTCTCGATATCGGTCGGCGCGGTGAACTCTGGCCCATTGTCCGTCCGCAAAACAGGGAACAGCCTTTTGAAATCCCTTTCGCCAAACATGTCGTAGAGTTTGTCA
>JAISLZ010000031.1 GCA_031277015.1 Eubacteriales Family XIII. Incertae Sedis bacterium
CTCATAATCTTTCGTTTCTCCGGCCTGCCCGCTTGCGGGCCAACCGAATTGTTGGATGAACGAGGTGAAATCAGGCTTGACTTTGCTAGCAATCAATATATACATGGCTGTGCCTATGGTGTCTATACGCCAAAGTATGCGTTCATCCGAAGAAGGGAAACATGACTTTACTGCTGCGTGCACGATTTGGGGGTTTGCTAGAGCGCGTTTTGTTTCAAAGCGCTGCTTATTAATTTCTGCTCTGGACAAATACATTTCACTTCTCCAATACGTTGAATGCGTCATGACTGGTGGACGCCTGGGCCTGCGCCCCTTTTGAATCCGGCGCCGATGATTGATGCTTCAAAGACGATAGGGGCGCGAATTCATTGTCTACTGTTGCTGTCTCCATATTCGGTATCATACTGCGGTACGTGTATTTTCTATATTCCTGCGAAAACGTCACCGGCATATCCCGCGCTTCAAAAGCTCCTGGTTCCGAAAAGTCCGCGTCACGGACGATTCTCAGATGCACGGTTCTAGGCTGCTTTTTCATGTACCATTTTGCGGCCTGCCACTTTGCCGTATTTGACACATCAAGAAGAGCTTCAACGGCGGATTTTTCGGAAATTCCAAGCGCTATTTGCCCTGCGGGAGGGCATGCCCGCCGTCCCAAAAAAAGAGGATATACCGGATTTTTGAGCGCGGTGGCAACATTTGCGATGATTTGGGATTCGCCTTCAAGCGCCGCGACAAATACGGCGTCGCTCAAATAGTATCTGTCTGAAATGAAGGCCGTCTTCCCATCAAAAGTGTGGGCGGTATGAAAGTCTTTGACCATCTCGCCCGGTTGATCCACTCGCACCGCGAACGTCAGACCGCGTAGATCGTCTATGGAATCGTCCCTTGACCGGCCTAGCGCGGCCGCGACCATTCCAATCACACCGCTTTTGGTCGGCTCGCGCTGCGTCATACGTTTGTTGAATTTTGACTCGACACCCCATGACTGGAGTGGGGCGGCTAATTTTAATAATATTGTTGCCATATACACCTCTTTTGAATTCTGGTCCAGTGATATGAGTTTTTGATTTCACCGACACCGCCGATTTTTCGCTTGCCTTGTAAGGCGACACGGCAATTTGCGAATGCTATTATGCGCCAAGTCTTTTCGCAACCTCGCTTTCGAGTTGCTCAAGCAAGCGGTCAAGGTTGACAACCTCTCCAATGCCTTTGAATTCATCCGCGACATCGCCGGGCGCGATCACGAAGGATTTTTCCGGGGCCGCCGCGAATGAATCATAGACATTCGATGCGTACTTGGCGAGCTTTTTCGATGAGTTCCATGTGATCTTTTCGCTGCCGACGGCTTCCTCGAACGCGCCAACCAGGTTGATTGGCTGGTCTTTCCTGATTGTAACGAGCACGGCGCTCGGCAAGGTTCTGTTCGCAAATGTGTTTAGTTTTCCCGTTGGCATTGAAGTGATGAAGGCGCGGGCAAACTCCCTGACCGCTTCGCCTGTGACCGCAGCGTCGCCTGCGAGTTCGTCGTTCAGCAGATTCACAAAAACCGTGGCGTAACGATATAGGGTTGAGGAATTGTATTCTACTGTCCCGAGCATACCAGCTCCGGCGTCTTCAGCTTCGCCTGAACGATCTTTTACATCGTCGACCGCCGTGAAAAAGTCGTACTCATTATCCACCTTGTGTACGGAAATAGCGTGAGCGACCTGCGCGGAAGCATCGGCGTTCAGCCCAGGATCGTCCGCTACCATGCGCCCGAACAGGGCGATATCGATGGAGTTTTCCTTGCGGTTCAGGGCGTTCTTCGCTGCCTTTTTCCTCGCCTTCTCGTCGTCGTAATCCGATAGCGCAACTTCAGCGAGGGCTTTCGCCTGGGTCATGCTGATGAAAAACAGGGCCTGCGCTTCCATATCCTTGGTTTTCACTCCCGCGTCGACTATGATATCATTCGCTTTTTTGAAAGAATCGTCAGAGGATAGGGTACTGTCTTTTGCCTGTATCTCATTCGACACGATTTCCACGATGCGTTTCGTCCTGAGCCCTAGTTTCGACTCGTCCACATTGTCTCGGAACATCTCACGCATCGCTCTCTTCCAACTTTGGCTTGAGACCCGCGCCCGCTGAACACCGCCGTAAATCGCCGTCTTGGGGCTGCCCGTATCGTCCCTGTTGATGTTGCTCGGCGGTACTGTCTGCAATACATGAAAATCGATGATCATTTTATCCTTGTCCATTTTCTCCTTCTTTCTGCTCTGCTTTACAATTGACGTGCCTTTGATTCGTTGCTTTTATCTTCGCTGAAATTGCCGTAATAGTCCCTTCCCCATTTTCTCTGTATGCGTTTCGCTGCATCGCCGCCGAGTTGCATGAAGTACAGATCTTTGGCAAAACCCGGATAGTCAAGCATTACCTCCCCCTGTTTCAGAAGTTGAATAATGCCGCGCGCGTGATAGATCAGCTCTTCCGGTGTCTTTGCGGTCGCAAGTGCGTCAAACCTCCTTTTGATCCCGGCTTCGTTGGTGGGATTCCTGTACTTCAGAAGACCGATGGCGCGTCCTAACGAACCTGCGGTTTTGGAATTCATACCGTCGTTCCCCTGCGAGTGCATCGCGTAGAGGGAAAGTGCGGTCTGTATAGCTACCTCTGAAGGAGACGCGCTTGCCGCATGCTGTCTCTGCTTCATCTCTGCCTCTATTTCGTCAGGAAGGCCGTCGTAGATATATTCCCATACTTCCGGAACGCTGCCTACAGCCTTCCCTACCGCGCGGCGCAACCTAGCCAAAGCGGCTGTCTTCCCTGTATCGCTCCTGCTCTGCAAAGAGCTCACTTTACTCGCCACAAACGCATATACCTGCTCCGCATTATTCATAGCGTCGCCTCCCTTCATTCTCCTGACAGCTCAAGTGCTTTGGCCAAATTGATGTTGAACCATTTTTCCGCTTCCAATGCCGTCTTACCGTTATGCCCGATGAAAGCGGCGTCGCTCATATTGTTCAGCATTCCATCCGCAAGCCCTTTGATAATTTCCCTGGTTTGCTTTTTCCATGCCGTCATGATGTCGTCCATATCCCCGGTTGTATCTATTGTTGACAACCAATTGCGGAATGGAATATCGAGCGAAAAATATGCCCGCTCCTTTGCGGCGTCCCTAATGGGAAATAGATTTTTCCCTCGTTCACCTTTGTCGCGTCCCTCGGCCAAAGCAAGGTCGGAGGCAAGTGTGCCGAATACCTTAACCGCGTTTTCGGTGACATTCAGTATCTCAACAATTGCGGCCTGCCACTCCGAACCTACAGATGAAAAGATAGCGCCGTTGACGGACAATGAATCAGCGTATACATCATCTACAAAGAAATCCTTGTCGCCAAATTGTATGCCGACTGCGGAAAAACTGTATGTATCTATAATGTTCTCCTCGGAAAGTATCTCGCTCCATCTGACGATTCCTGGAATCTTGAAGTCGTCGCCGCCTTGCACCAAAGCGCCGAAATCGCGCCACAGTTGTTTACCGGCGTTGTGCCTGCGCGGCGTATAGTCATTGTCAGACTTACGCCAGAGGGTCATGGGCTCGGTGAAAGCGTTTTCCTTGTTGAAAGCGTCGCCGCCTAACAGATAATACCCGGTTACATCGTTGCCGGAATATTTCAGAAGCAACCTTCTCGACTGCAATGTATACAATTCAGCAAGCCCTTGTGGCAGTGGTATTTTTGAACGCTCCGTATCCCGCACATCCACCTCCCATATAGGTTTGCCGCTCGCATAGGCCTCATTTTTGTCATTGATCAATACGAAATTCAGAAGCAGCGTCTGAAAAAGGTTCTCCCCTGAAACAGTAATCAACCCGAGTTTGCCTAGCCATCCCGCGCCTGGGGCAAACATGGCGTCCGCACTGCTGCCCGCAGATTTTCTGACGGAAGGCTTTGCGGATGTATCGTCAAATGCGTTCACATGCAATAGCCATCTCGTGGCTTCGGGTTTGGGGATTGATTTGCTGCTAGTTCTCCCCATGAAGAGCCGCGGCTTGTTGCCGCTTTGCGAAAGATCGCCGATAAGTTTTGGCGCTTCGTATTCGGTGCACTTGCGCCCAGACAGGCTTGCTGCTTGATAGAACGGAGTTTCAGGATGAACCAAATAGAATCGCTCCCGGTACTGTTCCAAATATTGTTCAATCAGTTTGCATGGGAACTGTTCTCCGCGCCATAGTTCTTTCCATCGGTCAAGCGCGTTATCGGTCGTCAGTTCGCTTCTGTCACCGTTTACATCTACGTGCGTGAACACCGCATACATAACAGCGAGCAGCAGCCGCAATATCGCAACGTCAGCCGTCGGAAGTTCGTTCGCGAGACGTTTGTATTCATGCGCGTTGCGGAAGGCTTCAAGCATAGAAACCTCAGTTGCCGCGCCGTTTCCGTCAAGCACGACAATCCATTTTTCATCGAGCAGATTGAACTCTTTTGTCATCATATTGCTCATCGCCCGCTTTCTTTCTTTGTGTAGCGCATTTCCAGTCCCGTTTCCCATGAGTATCTTACGCTGTATCCGATAAAATCACAATACATTTCTTCGTCCAAAATCAGAAACAGCTCTCCCGCCAGCCAATACGATTTCTGCCACGCGGGGAATCCTTCTTCTTCAAGCTGCTTGATGGCAAGGTCGATCTGCCAATCTTTGCGTATAGGCAGATTGACAGTGCATGAAGCCAGGACCCTCGCGACAGACTCGTCCGGGGTATAGTCTGGATTCAGTTCATAGTTTCCCATGCCTTCCCTCTCTTCTATCCAGGGGAACAGACGTAGCCGCTTATCCGCGTCGCGCCACAGCATGATGACTTCTAGGCTGTCTTCGGTATCTCTGACGCTTGCTTCAGCTTCCTTGTCATTGGTATCATTGCGCTCAATGTCTATCCAACCAACCATATTCTTGTCATAGCCACCGCTCGGTCCGCCAATCTGAAAATCCCGTGCCCTGGTTTTCTTGTCATTTACGATGGAGTCATAATCGTTTTTTGCGAGCGCGTACTTCTCGGCTATATCCCCGCTTGTGTCCAGGCCGCGGTCGTCGTAGGCGTTCTGTACCAGATGAGAAATATCGGATGGCAGTGTGATGCTAGTTGATAGCAGCAAAACCGTGTTCATCAGAAGGTATCTCGGATAGATTTTCTCAATCGCTTCCTTGAAGTTCATCTCGTTTGGCGACAACACGCCAGTGATAAAGCACCGCGCGACCTGAAAATTTTGCGGCCTCCCCGCGCGCTTATGCCGATGCAGCCTACCTATTCTCTGTATCAGCAAATCCATAGGGGCGATGTCGCTGACGAGCACATCGAAGTCAATGTCGAGGCTCTGCTCTAGTACCTGTGTACCCACGACTATAAGTTTTTGCGGCCTCCACCCGTTTTCAAGGGTAGCTTCCGGGCCAAGCAATCGCCTCAAATCCTTCTCTTTTTCCACTCTGTCCACGCTTAGGAAGCGGGAGTGGACGAGCCTTACACAATCTTCACCAAATACTTTTTTCAGCAATTCGTATTTTTCCTGCGCGCGACTGACGGTATCGCATATGACGCCGACACAACCGCCATTTTCCAAAAGTAGATCCAGTTTTGCCGCGATGTGTTCATCGTCAAGATATTCGAGAGATACCATGAGTTCACCGGCGCTCGCTTTGACTTCCTCCTGTTTCACCGCACCGCCATCCGTGTATGTGACCAAGGGATACGCGCGGTTTGCGGCCCACGCGGGTTCCTCCTTTGAGCTTACCGAGTTTTCAGTTGGCGAATCAGGTATCGCGTAACTTCCGTATTCATTGCCTAGGTATGCTTCTATCAATTGCCGCCTCGTATTTTCAGGAAGCGTCGCGCTGAGTATAACGACAGGGGCTTTGTAGCTCCCGAGCCATTGCAATGCCTTCATAAGATATCCGTTCATGTAGGCGTCGAACGCGTGGCACTCGTCGATGACGATCACTTTGCCGGCAAGAGCGAGATGGCGCAGGGCAAGGTGGCGCATCTTCAAAGCCATGAACAGAGCCTGGTCGATCGTGCCGACGACGAAGTTCGCAAGCATGCCTTTCTTGCGCCCCTTCGTCCAGTCGTTGACGACGACATTGTCTTCGCCCTCGTCGCCGACATTTTCGTCTTCCACTCCGATACCTACGAAATCTTCATTTAAGTGCGCTTTGCCGTGCGCGAGAAAAATGGAGTTTGGACATTCGCTTGTCTCGCCTATTCGCTCGGCCCACCGTTTGACACGCCCGAACATCCCGTCCGAAGTCGCCATCGTCGGCAGCGCGAAAAATAGCCCTCCACACCCGGACTTCGCGGCCATGATCTCGGCGGCTGCAAGCGCCGCCTCCGTCTTGCCTTCACCCATAGGCGCTTCGATAATGATGACGCCGGGGGCGCTTGCGGAGTTTACAATCTCAGCAACTCGCGACTGGACCGGCCTGGGCGCTGCAAAACCGCCGAAACGGTCTTTGAATAAGCCGGAAACATCCGTATGGGAATGCGCTTCCCAGTATGGTGGCAGCTTGATATTGTTCCATGCGTCCGCCGCCCTGATGGACGAAGGCTGCGCCGTACCGTTCTCGGCAATCAGGATGAACCTGTCTGAGTCGCTAGCAAGCCAGTCGGCCATGATGACGAGCCCGCTTAGAACGACCTGCGCCTGCATGTCAATCCGTCCGTGTGGCGTATCGTCCATGCCCGCGAGCGATAGCGCATATCCAAACAATTCTTCCTGAACCTCAGTCCAAATTTTATCCCCAAACCCTGTGTTCTTTTTACTATAATGCTGTTTTATTTTTCTGATTGAGCCGAGTGTGGGCGGTTTGCCGTGGTGTCCTCCGAGGACTACCGCATAGGATCTGTCAATGCCGTTGCGCTCAAGGATCATCTGCGACGCGAGCGGATGCGGCCTATAGCTCTCACTCTGGAGCCTTGTTGGTATCGGTAGCCCCGACCTCATTACGCGTCCCAAAAGCTCTTCGTCAATATGCCGTCCTGCCATCTGAAAAGCCGGGATAGCTTTGCCGAGGTCATGGGCGGCCGCGAGAAATACGAATATCCGCTTCGCCATGCCATAACGCTCTTCATCAAGAGATGTCGCTATTGCCTCCGGCCCCGCGATATCATCGCCGTGGCCTATTGTTTGGGATGTGGCGGAAATCTGCGCTGAAGTCCGCGTCTTCGCGTCGTCATCCGAGAGGACGCCGCGCGCCACGACAGATTTCACCGAAGGCGGGACCCATTCGTCCCAAAGCAGCTTCGCAACCTCGGCAGCGTCCGCCATATGTACATATAGCGGCAGCCAACTTCCCTCCTCATATGAACTGTCGAAATAGCGGTTTGGCGTCTTCGCCCAGAGAGATTTTGCCCTTTGCGAAAGTTTCATTTTCCATTCCCTTCCCATCAATAAATATGCAACGCATATAATGGCAACCCCTGCATGCGCAGGGAAAATTTTTAAGCAACTGGCTATACCACCATGCACCCTGGATGACCCCATAAGAAAATAGGACGTACAACCATTCACTCGTTTATAAAATATCATATACCTTTTAATATGTCAATATGAATATAAAAAAACAAAGAAATCTTGTGACTAATGCAGTCTATTGCGCCTATGACAAGAGATATTTTACTACCGCACCCCAAGCTCCCTGCCCAGTTCCCGGAAGCAGTACATCGTGGCCTTCGCGTCTGCCTCCGCGTCGTGCGCGCCTTCGATGGCGTATCCGTAGTAGGCGGCGCATCGCTCTAGCTTCACATAGCTGCGCCTTCCGGTTCTGCCGGGTACGCCGTGCAGACGCGCGAACTCCTTCATCACGTCGAAATGCCGTTTCCCGGAGAATGAGATGCCGACCGACCGCAGGAACCTGGCGTCGAAATCGAAATTGTATGCAATCAGCAGATCAGCCTCGTCAATCAGCCCCTGTACCGTCTCGCGGTAATTTTCGAATGGGGCGAGGCCCCTGACCATGCGCGGCGATATGCCGTGGACTGCCTCTGCCCACGGCCATGACCTTTTCACAGCCGGGCAGAACATTTCGTTGAACAGCGCACGCCCGTCCTCGTCCACGATGGCGAGTTGGAGCATCTCGTCGCTGCCACCGCTGAGCGCGCAACTGAACCCCGTCGTCTCCGTATCGAACGCGATAACATTCATGGCTTCCCCTTCCTCACATAGCATTCCTCGTCGCCTTGCTCCACCTGTCCGTCGCCGGAACATTCCCGATATCCATTCGGCGCCACTCCGACAACTAAATTCGATGCCTCATTATAACAAAAAGCCGCCCCATACATAGCGCAGCATATTTTCAAAAAGCGGTATAATACTTTCGTGGCCCGGAGATATCCTATCCATGTACGCGATAACGGGAGACTATGACAAATGGAGGTTTGTATGCGTAAAAAAAACAGAGAAGTCAGGTCGCCCATTGAGATAAGGGACATCGTAGCGCGTTGCGACGTATGCCGTATCGCGTTGCCGACCGGAGGCGCTCCATATATCGTACCGATGAACTTCGGTTTTGAATTTTTCGGAGGCGGGATCGTTGGTCCGGATGGCCAGGGCAGTTCAGATGGCCAGAGTAACCCGGAAGGCGGCGCGGCAAACGATTTGGAAGGCGGCGCAGCAAACGGCCCGGGCGATGAAGCGGCAACCAAAGAAAAGCTGACGCTGTGGTTCCACTGCGCCAAGGAGGGCCGGAAGCTGGATATCATCGCGGGTGGCTGCGAAGCGGGCTTTGAGATGGACACAGATCACGAACTGCGCCCGGGTGAGGCGGCGTGCGACTACTCGATGAATTACGCTAGCGTCGTCGGGAGCGGCCACATCGCCCAGGTCACGGACGACGACGAACGGCTGCGCGGCCTCAAGGCCATCATGAAGCATTACGGTGGCGAGGGGCTCCCGTTCAACGAAACCGACCTTTCGCTCACCTGCGTGCTGAGGCTCAACGCCGCCGAGTACGCGTGCAAACGCCTGAAGAAATGATTTGCCAGGTACTGCGGTGTTGGATTGCGCTTGATTTGACAATGCACGGTACGTAATATATTATTTGTATAAACCTCACGCACGGGAGTTAGTAGGTGCGTGGGACGGAGGCAATTGAAGGGTGTCAGGTTTTGAACATAACGCGCGCGCCAAAGGGCAGCCGCGCTGTACAGAGCGCAAAGCGGAGGGGAAGGAAACAGCCGCCGAAATAAAGTGTGCGAATCTACATAAATATGACTGAATCAACCATATCAATGAAGCGCATTTCGCTCCCAATATATTCCAGGGGGGGGGCACGGTAAATTAATCCCGGCCGGGTCGGTCGATTTTATCGTTCACATTAATACTGATACCTACGCGGAGCGGGCTACCTGCCCCGCGTTTTTGCGCACGTCATCCTGCGGCAAACCAAGTCATCGGTCGGTATCCGCAGGGGTACCCCGCAATATAAATAACAATAGTTAGCAAGAAGGGAGAACAAATGAACATGATACTGAAGAAACGATTGGCGAGCGAAGCGCCGGGGTGGTCAAGCGGAGCGGGGCCAGGCGGCAGATTATCCCAGGGGGTGCCGCGAAGCGGCGGGGTGGTCATAGGCCGCCGTAAAGGCTTTACCCTCGTGGAGGTCATCGTCGTCCTCGTCATCCTCGCGATTCTCGCGGCGATAGCCATCCCCGCGCTGACGGGGTATATCGACAAGGCCGAGGATAAAAAGTGGATAGCGCAGGCGCGTAACGCGATGGCTGCTTTTCGTACCGTGGTCGACGAGTCATACTCCGACGGCACGCTCGGCCAGTGGAACCCGACAACTGGCGATTTCAAAGACTATACCACTGCCGGAGATTACAGATTCGCTGCAAGCCCAAAGATTAAGTTCTGGTACGGCAACAGGGTGTCAGAGTACAGCACGGCAGATAGTAACAGATATACGTTCGACAACCGGGCCGCTGAACTTGCCGGGATTGAACCTACGGATCCATTAAGTGCCGATAAACAGCCGAATAATAATATCTACTGGGAAATGTTCATCTATGCCCCTAAATCATCTGAATATACCGCTGCCAATGCGCCTGCGTGGGCATATCTTTACTATCCGGAAGGGCAACATCCCAAAAAACCAGTAGTTTTCGTAACATATGGGCTTAGTGGCCTTGGGTCGGGCTACGTGACATCTGGCGATGTGCACAATACGATTACTTCATCGGCTGGGGTTGTATTTTGCGACCCTGACGCAGGTTACAGGGTGTTTCATGTAGTTACCCCCAATATGTAATTCTCCAAATGGAAGTTCAAAGGCGGCGAGCTTCATCATTTAGATGCCGTGGCCATATCACCGCCGCCTGAAACCCTGCGCCGGTTTTGTCCTTCGTAGTATAATACCCCTATGGACAAGTTCAGGATTGTGTCGGAATATACGATGACGGGCGACCAACCGAAGGCGGTGGACGCGCTCTCGCGCGGCATCGAATCGGGGAGGGAGTACCATACCCTGCTCGGCGCGACGGGTTCCGGCAAGACGTTCACGATGGCCGGGGTGATTGAGCGCGTGCAGAAGCCGGCCCTCGTCATCTCGCACAACAAGACGCTCGCGGCCCAACTCTACGGCGAGTTCAAGGAGTTCTTCCCGAATAATGCCGTCGAGTATTTTGTGAGCTACTACGACTATTATCAGCCCGAGGCATACGTGCCGTCGACGGACACGTACATCGAAAAGGACTCGGACATCAACGACGAGATAGACAAACTCAGGCATAGCGCTACGTCTGCCCTAGGCGAGAGACGCGACGTCATAGTCGTTGCGAGCGTGAGCTGCATATACGGGCTCGGCAGCCCCATCGACTACGAGACGCAGACGCTGTCGGTCAGGCCGGGCATGGAGAAGAGCATGCGCGACATACTCACTCGCCTCGTGGACATACAGTACACGCGCAACGACGTCGCCTTCGACCGGGGCAACTTCCGGCTGCGCGGAGATATCCTCGACGTCTACCCCGCGGGGGCGGACAGCGCCGTACGCATAGAGATGTTTGGAGACGAGGTGGAGTCGATCAAGGAGATCAACCCGCTGACGGGCGAGGTCATTGCGGCGAGGAACCATATAGCGATATTCCCGGCGTCTCACTACGTCACGTCGAAGGACAACATAGAGCGCGCGTGCATGACGATAGAGGAGGAGCTGGAGGATCGCCTCAAGTTCTACAAAGACGAAGACCGCATCCTCGAGGCGCAGCGGCTCGAGCAGCGCACGCGGTACGACATTGAAATGCTGCGCGAGATCGGCACGTGCAAGGGCATCGAGAACTATTCGCGTCATCTGACGGGGCTGCCTCCGGGCACAAAACCCTACACACTCATAGACTATTTCCCGGATGATTTTATTACAATAATAGACGAGAGCCACGTCATGCTGCCGCAGCTTCGGGCGATGTACAACGGCGACCGCGCGCGCAAGGAGTCGCTCGTCGAGTACGGGTTCCGGCTGCCGTCGGCCCTCGACAACAGGCCGCTGCGTTTTGAGGAGTTCCTCGCGCTGACGGGGCAGACCGTATTCGTGAGCGCGACGCCGGCCCAGTTCGAGAGGGAGGTGAGCGGCGGCGTCAGCGCGGAGCAGGTGATCAGGCCGACGGGACTCGTCGACCCGCCCATCGAGGTGCGGCAGACGAAGGGCCAGATAGACGACCTGATAGGTGAGATAGGTAAGGTCACGGATGGCGGCGGCAAGGTCCTCGTCACGACGCTGACGAAGAAGATGGCGGAGAGCCTCACGGAGTACCTCGCGGGCGCCGGGGTGCGCGTGCGCTATCTCCACTCGGACATACAGACCTTCGAGCGCATGGAGATCATACGCGACCTGCGCACGGACGTGTTCGACGTTCTCGTCGGCATCAACCTGCTGCGCGAGGGCCTCGACATCCCTGAGGTCAGCCTCGTCGCGATACTCGACGCCGACAAGCAGGGCTTCCTGCGCGGCGAGACTTCGCTCATCCAGACGATAGGGCGGGCGGCGCGCAACGCGGACGGACGCGTCATCATGTATGGAGACGAGATCAGCCCGTCGATGGCCGCGGCCATCAGGGAGACGGACAGGCGCCGCGCCATACAGATGGAGTACAACGAGCGGCACGGCATCACGCCGCAGACCATCAGGAAGTCCGTGCGTGAGGTCGCGCGCGCCACGATGGTGGCCGAGGTGGAGGACGAGTGGTACGAGGCGCGCACGGCCAAGGAGATGACGCGCCGCGAGCGCATGGACTACGTGAAGCGGCTTGAGAAAGAGATGAAGGAGGCTGCGGCCGCGCTGAACTTCGAGCGCGCCGCTATCCTTCGCGACCGGATATTCGAGTTTCGGGCGTGAGGTGGGAGGTCGGTATGGATATCTCGAAGGACTACGAACTTTTCCTGGAGCACATACTTGGGCTGATGGTCATAGACCGCGAGGGCAATTTGGTATATATGAATGACCAGTGCGCCGAATACATCGAGGTGGACCGCGGCAGTTCGCTAGGCAGGCCTATACGAGAGGTTTTCCCGCCTTCGACGATGGAGCGAACGCTCACATCTGACGAGGACACCGATTCGGATTTCTATTTCCGCGACGGTAGGGTCAGCTTCACACGGCGCACGAAACTGAAGCGCGGCAATGAGGTGCTTGGGGTCATCGAGTACGACCTGTTGCAGGAGATAGACGCGCTCCAGCAGTTTATCGAGAAATATTCCCATATACTCAACGCCGGCACGAAGCGGACCGCGGAGCAGCTGAAGAGCCTATGCAAGACGAATTATTCCCTGGCCGATCTGGTCGGTTCGTCCGCTGCCATGAACGAGGTGAAACAGCAGGTGCTGCGCGCGGCGACCACCAACTCTACGGTGCTCATCGAGGGAGAAACCGGGACCGGCAAGGAGATCATCGCCCATTCCATACACAACCTGAGCAGGCGCACTTTCGGTAGCTTCATCAAGATCAACGCGGCGGCCCTGCCTGAAAGCCTCTCCGAATCCGAGTTTTTTGGCTACGAGCACGGCGCCTTCACGGGAGCCGTCAAGGGAGGTAAAAAAGGAAAGTTTGAGCTCGCGCACGGCGGCACCCTGTTTATTGACGAGATAGGCTCCATGCCGGCGCATCTGCAGCCCAAGATACTCCGAGCCCTGCAGGAGAAGGAGATCGACCGTATAGGGGGCGCCGACAGCATCCCTATAGATGTACGCATCATAGCGGCTACGAACCAGCATCTCCAGAGCCGAGTGTCAGAGGGCAAGTTCCGGGCCGATCTTTTCCACAGGCTGAACGTATTCCCCATACGTGTGCCGCCGCTGCGCGAAAGGGCCGAAGATATCCCCGAGCTTGTCATGGAGAAAGTGATCGAGCTCAACATTGATTTCGGCAAGAATGTCATCCGGGTGGACGACAAAGTATATCAGAAATTGAAGCAGTACGACTGGCCGGGCAATGTGCGCGAGCTGCACAACATGGTCGAGAATGCGATGAACTACGTGGACGGCGACACCCTGGAATGGCCGCATTTCAATCTGCGTGTGGACAATTCCCGCATTGACCTCGACCGGCTCAAAGGCTATGACAAGCCCATCGAACACATACGCAACGAGGCGGAACGCAAGCTCATCAACGACATACTCATGATGTACGGCGGCAACAAGACGAAAACAGCCGCCTATCTGCGCATCCCGCGCCCCCTGCTGTACCAGAAGATGAAACGTTTAGGCATAGAGCTATAGATAGCTATGGCGCGTGAGAAAAAACTATGCTTGGGTGATGTCAGTAGATAATGACAGTGTCAGTTTATAGTTACGGTTGGCTGATGCGGGAGAATATCGGCGCTTGCCCGGCTACAACGTCTCAGGTATGTAAGTATAAACTGACGCCGCCCCGGACATTCACATAGGCGCAAACATTCTGTTGGCAACTAATTGCTGTTGGAACTCCAATGTTTTGAAGACATATTCATGAAAGCCCCCGATGTTGGCAAGGTATTTGCGTATGGTTACTGACATGTCAATACGGGCAGCCATTTGCGCCGCGTTTGGCAGGTTGCCCGCATACAAAATCAGATAGATTTTGCGTTATGCACACAAGAGGATGGTGTCATGGATTACGACAAAGTTTTTTGCAACGGCAAAGTGATCACGCTTAACGCTAGCGATGATATCGCCGATTGGGTCGCCGTTTCGGGCGGGAAGATCGCGGCGGTAGGTACGGGGGCGTTCGATGGGGCGGCGGCAGAGCGCGTCGACCTGGACGGCATGGTGCTGCTACCCGGCCTGTACGACGCTCACTGCCATGTGATGCCGACGGGGTTGTTCCTCAACAGTGCCAATCTTCTGGAGGCGGGCAGCATCGCGGAGGCCCTCGTGCTGCTGCGGTCCGAATGCGCGAAAAAACAGCCAGGTGAATGGGTGTTTGGGGCGGGATTCATGTCGCAGAACATGGTGGAGGGCCGCTACCCCAACCGACATGAGCTCGACAGCGTTTCCACTGAACATCCCATCATGGTGACGGCGCAGACCCTCCATGGCGGCTCGCTGAACACGCCGGCCCTCGCGCTTGCCGATATCCCCGATGTAGCCGGGGTCGGAACAGAGGAGGGCGGCGGCTTTGATGGCACATTGCTGTCCGACGACGCTTTCTTCCCGGTAATGTCGCAGATAATGTCCATGTTGCCCGAGGAGAGGCTGCAGGCGTTTATCGAAGAATGTGCGCGCTACAGCGCGCGGAAGGGGGCGACCTCAGTGGTGGGGCTGCTCGGTCAGTTTGTCGACGGAGACAAGGATGTCGCTATAGTGGAGCGGAACAAAGGGTCCTTTCCCGTGGACATCACGACATTCTATCAGACGTGGGACCTTGATAAGGTGGAGAGTTACGGGCTGCCCCGCATTGGCGGGTGCCTCACCCTGGAC
This sequence comes from Eubacteriales Family XIII. Incertae Sedis bacterium, assembly GCA_031277015.1. Taxonomy (GTDB): domain Bacteria; phylum Bacillota; class Clostridia; order Peptostreptococcales; family Anaerovoracaceae; genus JAIRPC01. The sequence goes on from JAISLZ010000031.1 coordinate 14,907, forward strand.
GGGGCGGGTTTCGAGTACACGATGGCGCTGAATGAGCCGTACCCTGAGCGCCCTGAGCGGAGGGGCTTCCTCATTCATACGGACGAGGAGGTGTATTCACTGGCTTCCGAGGCCCATCGTCGGGGTATACAGACTGCTTTCCATGCTCTCGGCGACCGTGCCATCGACCAGCTTCTGTACGTATTCAGACAGATTATCGGCGAGCAGGGCAAGAAGGACCTGCGGCATCGGATCGAGCATTTCTCGCTTTCGGACGCGAAGCAGATGGATATGGCTGCCGAGCTGGGCCTCGTATGCTCGATGCAGCCGGCGTTTTCCGCGCTGTGGGGCGCACCTGATAGCGGGTATTACGACCTGCTTTTGGGCCGGGAACGCGCGGCACAGATGGAGGTGTATTCCGAGATAGTCAGCCGTGGCTGCATAGTTTGCGGCGGCTCCGATTCGCCCGTGACCTTGGTGGATCCGGTCTACGGTATATCATCCCTGATAGACAACCCCGATCCTCGCAGGAATATCCCGGTGAGCGAGGCTCTGCGCATATTTACGTATAACGCGGCGTTTTCGGTGCACCGCGAAACATCCAAAGGTTCGGTCGAGGTCGGCAAGGACGCTGACTTTACGGTCATAAACAAGGATCCGTACGCGTGTGTGGGCTCAGGCGACGCTTTTGATATGAAGGCTGTCATGACGGTGAAAGACGGGGAGGTGGTATATTCGGAATAACAGGTGCTAAGCAAGCCAGGCTGCGGCTCGCATAGCCGTGGCATTAACGGCAGACGGCGCTTTGCCCCGGCGGGGCCGCCTGCGAAAGAAAGGAGCGTATTATGACAAAGAAAGCTTTATATACATTGTCAGCGATTATCTTCATACTGCTTATGGCGTTCATTACGTTGCCGCCCGTCACCAAGATGCTTGAGAGGGTGGAGCCCCATATCTTAGGGATGCCATTTTTCCAGTTTTTCCTACTTGCGGTGCCCGTCACTCTAGCATGCTGGCTGATCGTATGGTTCCTCTTGGAATGCAGGATCGAAGACAGGGAAGGAGGCAAAAAAGATGAGTAATATCGCAATTACCATAGTCCTAATGTTGGCATATTTTGTCCTTAACACGGTAATTATCAAATTGCTGGGCAGGAAGCAGACTTCCTTGGAGGAATTTGGCGTTGGAGAACGTTCCTTCGGGTGGCTGTTGAACTCGTTTTCCTATATAGGCGGCTGGTACACGGGCACGATTTACACAGGCTGGTTTTCCAACGCGTCGACCATCGGCGTTTTTGCGCAATATGTAATCATCTATTCCGTTTCCAGCCTGTTCCTGATGTTCTTCATGGCGAAGCCCGTCTGGGTGCTCGGCAAGGTCTACAACCTCGAAACGCAGGGGGACCTGATCGAGCTCAGGTACGGCAGCAGGAAGTTCAAATTCGTGTTCGCGTTCCTTACCTTTCTGTTCTGGTCGCCGTGGCTCATACTTGAGATCAAGTCCATCGGCTATGTCGTGCAGGCGGCGACCTATGGCTCTATCGGCTTCAATATCGGCCTCATTGTGGTGAGCTCCTTTGTTATAGGCTACTGTTTCCTCGGTGGCGCGAGAGCCTCGGCGGTCGGCGGGCTCGTGCAGGGGATCACGTTCACCATCGTGGGCATTATCGCGGTATATTGGCTCATCGTCAAGGTGTACGGCGGGCTGGGTGATATGTACGATATGGTAGAGGGCTTCAACAAGGATCTGCTCACACTCGGGGCGCTCGGCGGCAAGTACTGGTTCTCCGTCGTCATCACCTGCACCCTTGGAGGGTACATCCTGCCGGGCGTGTTTGCAACAATTTATAGGGCTGACAGCTCCCGGGCTGTCAAAAAATCCGTCCTCGTCGCGCCCATCGCCGGCGTTTTGATCGGATTTACTATCCTTTCGCTTGGTCTGGGGCTCAGCTTTTTCCCCGATTTCCCGGCGGACCCGCAGAGCAGCGCTTTCTGGATTTCCAATAAATTCGGCGGGCCCATCATGCTCGGTCTGATGGGAATACTGGCGCTCGCGGCTTGCATGTCCACGATCTCGGCGGTCATCAACACCTCGTCGGTATTGATATCGAAGGATATAGTAGGCACCCTCGCGCCGAAATTCACGAGGGAGAAACTATTCAAATATGCCAGACTGCTCACCATCGTAGTGGGCATCATCTCCATCATCATAGCGACGATGAACATCCCCAACCTGATGTTTATTTCCGTCGTCATGTATGACTGCACCGTGCAGGCGTTCCCTGCCGTCTTTGTAGGCCTGTTCTGGAAGCGGGCGAATATCCAGGGTATCGCCCTCGGGTTTGCCGTAGGGTGTGTGTTCTCACTGATGGGCAATTTCTTCCCGGAGACGATCGCGTGGGGCGCCGGCTGGTCCGGAGGCATCATAGGGCTGTTCTTCAACATTATCATCGTCGTCATTTGCGGCTTTGCATTCAAGCCCTATCACAAAGTGCAGGAGATTTTCGAAACTATCAAAACATACAAAGAAGTTTATTCCAAAAGAATCATTTGATATATTTTCAGCCCCAATGCGGGCAGCGCCGTTCATGGCCTGCCTGCGTTGGGCAATGGTGTACAGGGGATCGATTGGCAGATAGAAAAGGGCAGGCGTGATGAAATATGATCTTTTGCTGAAAAACGGGAATATATACACAGTAGATGATAAAATGCCGCATTGTTGCTGGGCAGCAGTGAAGGACGGCAGGATTGCTGCGTTGGGCGAACATCCAGGGGAGGGGCTGGACGCCGCGCGGGTGATAGACCTCGGGGGCAAGACCGTCCTTCCGGGGCTCATGGATTGCCATGTCCATGTGATGCCGGCCGGGCTCAACCTCAGCGCCGTGCCGTTGCAGGGCGCCGGTAGCATAGATGAAGTATTGGCGATGATGGAGGACGGGTGCGCCAGGTCCGGCAGGGACTGGGTGTTCGGGGTCAACTACATCACCCAGAACGTGAAGGAGGGGCGGTACCCGACCCGCTTCGAACTGGATAAGATTTCGCAAGGAAAAAAAGTGATGATCATGGCGGCCACCCTACACGGATGCGCGGTCAACACCGCCGCCATGCAGGTCTGTGGCGTGCCGGAAAACATGCCGGGCGTAGAGTTTGAGGGCGGCCGGGCCACAGGGGTCTACACTTCGGACGAGTCGTCCTTCCTCGCGAACGCGAACGCGATGGGCGACCTATCAGACGATGAATTGTGGCAGTACATAGTGGACTGCGCCGAAAACGCGGCCTCCAAAGGGGTTACCACCATGCACGGGCTCTTCGGCATGTTTGTCAGGGATGACAGGGATATGGACCTCATTTCTGAGCGCTTCGGCGAACTGCCTATAGAGATGGCCGTGTTCTACCAGACGTGGGATGTGGAGAAAGCGCATAGCATGGACCTGCCCCGCGTAGGCGGGTGCCTGACCCTCGACGGTGCGTCATTTGAATACACGATGGCAAATTTTGAGCCGTACAGGAGCGCGCCGGCACTGCGCGGCGTCCTCTACCACAACGATGACGAGGTATATCAGGTGGTCAGCAAGGCGCATGCATACGATATGCAATGCGCGATGCACGCGCTCGGCGACCGCGCGATAGACCAGCTGATATGGACATACCACCGCGTCATCGCGGAGCAGGGCCGGAAAGACCTGCGCCACAGGATTGAGCATTTCTCCTACCCGACGGACAGCCAGATAAAGATGGCAAAGGACCTCGGGCTCATCCTTTCCATACAGCCGGGGTTCACATATTACTGGGACCGCCCCGAAGGCGGCGAGTTCGAGTATATGTTTGGCAGGGAAGGCGCGGACCGCTGGGATCCGTTCAACAAGCTCGTCGCTGCAGGCAACATAGTCTGCGCGGGCTCCGACTGCCCCGTCACGCCAGTGGAGCCCCTCGTGGACATAGCCACGGTTGCGCACGGTATCAACCCCGTACGCAACGCGCCCTTGGGCGACGCCATCAAGATGGTGACGATCAACGCCGCATACGCCGCAGGCATGGAAGATCGCAAGGGGAGCATCGAGGTCGGCAAGGACGCGGACTTTGTCGTGGTCGACAGGGATCCCTACGAATACACAGGTGACTTTGCCATTTACGACATGAAAGCGCTGACGACCATACGCGAGGGCAAGGTCATATATGAGGATGCTGCATGGAGACGGCAGCAATAAAAATCAACCAGTGTTTCTTTAAGTGGAATAATAGGGCAGGTCGACATGAAAGCCGATATATTGATAATAAGCGACGCCATCTTTGACAGCGTTATAGGCGAGCCATTCGATGGATACGTCGCCGTCAAGGGCGAGCGCATAGCCGCAGTGGGCAAGGGTGACGGGGCGGATATGAAGGGCGAGGGGACGCGCGTGATAGACGCGAGGGGCTCCACCGTGATGCCGGGGTTCCACGACAGCCACACCCACCTGCTCATGTCGGGCATGTACGCGACATACCCCGACCTTTCAAAATGCCGTAGCGAGGAGGAGTGCGTTGATACCATGATCTCCGCCTATTCGGGTAGCTCCTTTCCAGGGAGCTGGGTTATCGGGTTCGGCTGGTACCATGTATTCTGGGACGACAGGGCTATGCCCACATTTGAGAGCCTGGACCGGTATTTCCATGACCGCCCCGTAATGCTGCTGAACGCGGAAGCCCACGGTGTATGGGTCAACAGCATGGCCCTCGAGATTGCGGGGATCGGTCCATCCACCCCTCCCCCGCCGGATGGGGAAATACTGCGTCTGTCGGACGGCAGGCCGAGTGGTGTGCTGCTTGAAGGCGCATGCGGCCTTGTGACGCGCCACGCATACAGCTTCGCGCCAGAGGAGGAGAGGGGGCTGATACGCGCGTTCATGCGCAAGGCGTCGTCGTATGGCATCACCTCGGTGGGGGATGTCATGCCGTATTTCCATGGCAACATGGGGAACCTGTCTATTTACTCGGCGATGGGCCGTTCGGGCGAACTCGATGTGAGGATACATGCCGCGCCCGACCTGCTCGGAGACCTCGACGAAACGCTGGAGTGGCAGCGCGAATATGCTTCCGACTATCTGCGCATATCGCATGTGAAGCAGTTCCTCGATGGCGTCAGCACGACGCATACGGCCCTGCTGCTCGAACCGTATGCGGACGACCCCGGCAACACAGGCACGCTGCTGTTCCCGCTGAAAGGCATCGGGAAGGCCGTGCCCGAAGCGCACAGGCGGGGGCTTTCGGTCAGGCTACACGCCTGTGGGGACGCCTCCGCGCGCTTCGCGCTAGACTGCTACGAGAAGGCCATCGAAGCGTATGGCGCGAGCGGTTGTCGGCACACGGTGGAGCACTGCGAACTCATAGCCCCGGGGGACATAGCCCGCTTTGGCAAGCTGGGAGTCCTGCCGTCCGTGCAGCCCGAGCACATGGCGATCACCAGGACATTTGCGGGTAACCCCTACCGCATCACCATGGGGGAGGAGAGGGCGGAGCGCACTTGGCCACTCAGGAGCCTGCTGAAATCCGCGGGCCATATCGCCATCGGGAGCGATTGCCCTGTGGTTGACAACAATCCGTTCATAGAGATATACCGAGGCATCACGCGCCTGCACGACGACGGCGAGCCGTCCGGAGGTTGGAACCCCGCGGAGAGGCTCACCATGCCGGAGATGCTGCACAGCTATACGATGGGTTCGGCGTGGTGTGCGCTGCGCGAGGATGAGCTTGGGAGCCTCGAGCCAGGGAAATTCGCGGATATCGTGGTCCTGGATCGCGACCTTTTCGCCGCCATGCGCGCGGAGGGCGCCGAAGCCGTCAAGTCTGCCCGGGCCGCCATGACCATATCGGGCGGGCGCATCGTGTACGGGGGCTGAGCCAGCACAGGGGCAGCCCCGGCCAAATTCAGCATCCATTCTGAAAAAATTACCAAAAAACATGTTTACATCATGTCTGTTTTGTGCTATCATATAAAGCATACTAAACATATATGATTTATATAATATATTGATTTGTCATATATGGGTGATAATTGTTCCAGCGCGATTCGGTCGCGTCGGCGTATTTTCGGAAATGGAGACTGTTATGGACACAAAACTTTTATCTGTCGCCAATGGCGGCACCCCAGCGGATCTGGCCGTAGTCAACGGCAAGATCGTCAATGTCTACACCAAGGAGATTTACGAGGGCGACATAGCGGTCAGTGGAGATACCATCGCTGCTATCGGAGATATAGATTACGCTATCGGTGAGGGTACGAAGGTCATAGACGCGTCGGGCCTTTTTGTTACGCCGGGCTTTATCGATGGTCATATCCATCCCGAAAGCACCAGCCTTTCCATTCAATCGTTTGCGAATCTCATATTGCGCCACGGGACGACATCAATTTTTACTGATCTGCACGAAGCCGGGGTTGTCGGCGGACTTGACGCCATTGAGGCGTTGCTAGACGAAGCGGCGGAGACAGATCTCAAATACTATTTCGTCGTGCCGTCCCATGTCCCGTTTTCCCCGGAGTTTGAGACGAGCGGCGGTATATTCAATACAGGGATCATCAAGGGGGCGCTGCAGCGTGGGGATGCAGTCGGCCTATCCGAGGCTGTCGGTTTGTACATCGCAGCGGGCTTCCCCGACCTGCTTGATTCCATCGATGCCACAAAGGCCGCCGGCAAGACCGTCAACGGCCATTTGCCGGAGTCCAACGGCCCGCAGTTCAATGTGGCGGCTGCCGCAGGCGTGAGCACCGACCATGAGGCGATCTCGCCGGAAGACGGGCTTCTCAGGCTGAGGAATGGCATCCATCTGATGATCCGGGAAGGCTCGGCGGCGCGTAGCCTCGAAACGATCCTCGCGCCCATATTGGAACAGCGGATAGACACTTCCCGTGTCAGCATCGTGACCGACGACCTGCATACCGTAGACGCGGTGAACCGGGGGCATCTGGATGACGCCGTACGGACGGCGCTGAAAGCAGGGGCGGGCTTCGCGGAGGCGATCAGGTTTGTCACATTGAATGCGGCGCGGGCTTTCAGCCTGGACAACGAGATAGGTGGGCTTGCCCCCGGCAAGCGCGCCGACATCAACATAACCTCCGGGCCCGAAGCGTTCAAGGTCATATCTGTCATCGCCGGAGGCAAGCAGGTTGTAGCGTCCGAAAAGCTTTTGTCCCCATATCCCGTGAGGGGGCATGACCACAGATTGCTGAACACGGTGCATCTGCAGCGCAAGGTGGTGGCGGAGGATTTCAGGATCGCGGTGGATCCATCGGCCTCCAGTGTGCGCGTCCGCGTCATGGATACGCTGCCGTGGATCCCGATCACCGAAGGCAGGATTGCGGAGCTCCCCGTACGTGACGGAGTGGTGCAGGCCGACGTCAGCCAAGATGTCCTCTATATCGCCCAAGTCGAGCGCCACGGCAAGAACGGGAACATAGGCAAGGCATTCATGGGCGGCTTCAAGCTGAAGGAGGGCGCCATCGCTTCCTCGGTGGGGCACGACAACCATAACATCATCGTCCTGGGGACGAATCACGACGATATGGCTATCGCAGTCAACCGCGTCGCGGAGCTGCAGGGCGGGCAGCTCGTCGTCAAGGGCGGCGAGGTATTGTCCGAAGTCGCCTATCCGATACTTGGGTTGCTGTCCGATCTCTCCGCTGAAGATCTGGCTGGGCAAAAACAGAAGCTCAATGATATCATCCACGCGCTAGGCTCGGAGATACCCATCCCCTTCATGTTCCTTTCCTTTATCTCTTTGGCAGCGATACCTGCCTTTGCTGTTACGGATCATGGATTTGTGGATGTGCTCAATCAGAAAATCATCGATCCCATCATCGCTGCGGCGTAGGGTGGGATCCTGGTTTTGATCGATATTATAGTTTGGTGAAGCAGAAAGGAATGGTAGTGAAGATGAGAGGGAAGAAGAAGTTTGCTATTTTGGCAGTTTTGTTGCTGATTTTGGTCATGGGTTTTGCGGGTTGCTCGGGAGGCAGCGATGCCGGGGCAGACGGCAGCGCGGGCGATGAGCCGAGCGCCGGCGCGAGCGAAGAAGCGAGTGCCGATGCAGGTGAAAGCACAGGCGCCGAAGCCGGCGATGGCCTTGCTCCCATTGCCAAAGAGAATATCAAAGCCGCGTTCATCTATGGGAGCGCCGTAGGCGAAGAAGGCTATTCCTATGCGCATGACCTGGGGCGCGAGGCGTTGGCGAACGAAGGGTATGAAGTGACCTATGTCGAGGGCATCCCCGAGACCGAGCAGTTTGAAAAGACCGTCCGGGACCTGATCAACGAAGGCTACAATGTGATCTACGCTACCAGCTTTGGGTACGGCCCTTATGTCGAAAAGCTCGCGGATGAGTTCCCGAACATATATTTCAACCACGCGACGGGGACTGTGACAAAAACAAATCTTTCGACATACATGGGGCGGCTGTACCAGTCACAGTATCTGGCCGGTATCGCGGCGGGCCTCAAGACCGAAAGCGGCCAGATCGGCTATGTGGCATCTTTCCCCCTGCCCGAGGTGGTGAGCCAGATCAACGCATTCACGCTCGGCGCACGTTCTGTAAACCCCAGCGCCACCGTCAACGTGAAGTGGACGAACAGCTGGTACGACCCGGTTACGGAAAAGAGCGCGGGGCTTGAGCTGGTCAATACAGGCTCGGACATCGTCATCGCTTATCTGGATACGATGAGCGCGCAGATCGCGGCGGCGGAAAAAGGCGCGTGGGCCATCGGATGCAGCACCTCCGGCGCCAAAGTGCTTCCCGACGTATATCTGACAGCGCCTATTTTCAACTGGGCGAATTTCTACACGAAGAATGTGCAGGACATTGTCGACGGCACGTGGAAACCCGATTTTCAGTTCCTCGGCCTTGAGACCGGCGTGGTGGATATCGATCCGCTGACCGGGAACAACGCAGATGGCGCTGCCGAGAAAGTGGCGGCTGCAAAGGAAGCTATCATAGCGGGCGAGCTGAACGTATTCGGCGGGGAAATCAAGGACAACGAAGGGAATGCCAAGGTGCCGGCGGATGGTGCGCTGACCGATGAAGAAATATTGACAATCAACTGGTTTGTGGAAGGAGTTAACGGGAAAATCGAAGCCGTCTCGGAATAATGGCGTATATACAGCTTAGGAATATCACGAAAAAATTTGGTAGCGTCTATGCCAACAGGAGAATATGCCTGGATATCCATAAGGGTGAGATCCATGCCCTGCTTGGCGGGAACGGCTCCGGCAAGACGACGTTGATGAACATCCTGGCTGGACGCTACAAATACGATGAGGGCAATATCCTCATCGACGGGCGCAAGGCAGTTTTTCACAGTCCCGGGGATTCGGTAAAGGCGGGGATCGGCATGATACATCAGCATGTCGATCTCGTCGATTCTTTGAGTGTGGAGGAAAACATCCTCGCAGGGACGGAGAAAGGGCTGTTCCCTACCCGAAAAAAAGCGAGGGGCAAAATAAAAGACCTGGCCGAGCTATATGATTTCCACGTAGAGCCGGAGGGCAAAGTATACCAATTGACCATAGGGGGTAAACAGGCGGTAGAGATACTCAAGGTGTTCTACCGGGGCGCGTCCGTGCTGATCCTCGACGAGCCGACATCCGTCCTTGCACCGATCGAAGCGCGGGCGCTGTTCGTCAATCTAGGCAAAATGAAGGAGAACGGCTGCGCCATAGTGCTGATTACCCACAAAATGCAGGAGGTCTTCGACATCAGCGACAGGGTCACCGTCCTCCGGAAGGGGGAAGCCGTATATACTTCCTTGACGGCGGACACGGGCCAGAGCATGCTTACGGAAAAGATGGTCGGCCATGCGATCGAGGGGCGCACGGAATATCGAGCCGCGCCGCGGCGGGATATACGGCCGCTGCTGGCCGTCAGCGACGTGACGGTACACAACCGTTTTGGCTCCGCGGCGCTAAGCGGCGTATCGCTGGATATAAGGCCCGGGGAGATCCACGGCATCGCCGGTGCGGCGGGAAGCGGGCAGAAGGAGCTATGCGACGTGATAGCCGGAATCGCTGCAGCTGACGAAGGCCGCATCCTCTATAACGGCAAAGACATCGCCCATATGCCCATAGCCGGGCGCGCCGCCAAAGGCGTACGGATCGGCTATGTACCCGAGGACCGCATGGACACAGGCCTCGTCGGAGGGATGTGCATTTCGGACAACGTCATGCTCCGCAGGATAGATCGCGAGAAAGGCCTTTTTTTCAACGAGAAAAAAGCGAGGGACCTCGCTTTGCGCATTATCGGCAAATATGGCGTTGACGCCGTGGACCCTGCGCAGAAGCTGAAAGACCTCTCCGGCGGCAACATCCAGAAAATATTGCTCGGGCGTGAAATCGAAGAGGCGCCCGACCTCCTCATCACGGCTTACCCTGTCAGGGGGCTGGACATAGGCGCGACAAACTATATCTTCGGCCTCTTGCGCGAGAGGCGTGACAGCGGCATGGCTATCCTCTTTGTCGGAGAGGATACGGATGTGCTTCTGGAACTGTGCGACCGCATATCCACGCTGTACAGAGGGCGCTTGACGGCGACCTTGGATGCCGCGGGGACGACGAAGGCGGAACTGGGGCTGTTCATGGCAGGTGGGGGAACCGGGGGCACGAGGTGATTACCATACAGAAAAGGGACAGCGTCACAAGGAAACAGGGTGCGCTCCGGCAGCTCGCGTCAATCGCCGGCGCGCTGATGATAGGCGCGCTTGTGATTTTCCTGTCCGGCTACAATCCAGGCACGGTCTATATCGAAATCATCAGGGGGTCTTTGGGCAGCGGGTACAGTATATCCGAGACCGTCCAGACCGTCATCCCCCTGCTCATCATGGCTCTCGGCGTGACGATATGCTTCAAGGTCAAATTCATCAACATCGGCCCGGAAGGGCAGTTTTACACGGGGGCGATGGCGGCGACCTATTTTGCGATTACGTGGCCCGACCTGCCAAGGGGTGCATTGCTGGCCCTTATGTGCGCCTCTTCCATCGCCATGGGCGGCCTCTGGTGCGTGATCCCCGCGCTGCTCAAGGTGAAGGTGGGGGTCAACGAGACGCTTGTCACGCTGATGATGAATTATATAGCGATAAAATTCGTTGCCTATCTTCAGTACGGGCCGTGGAAAGACCCAAGCGTGATAGGTTATCCCGTGATCAGGCAATTCTCCCAAAGCGGTATCCTGCCGGATGCCCTGGGCGTGCACTCCGGCTGGATAATAGCGATATTGCTGCTTATTGGCATGATAGCGCTGCTGGGCAAGACGAAGTACGGGTACAAGATCACGGTCCTCGGCGAGAACCCCAATACGGCGAGATATGCCGGCTATGGCACGGCAAAGCTGCTGGTGTCCGCCACATTCATAGGAGGGGGCCTATGCGGCATTGCCGGATTCATACAGGCCTCAGGCGTGGAGAACTCGCTCAATGCCATGCTCTCGAACGGCTGGGGCTTCACATCTATTGTGGTGGCGTGGATGGGGCGGCTCAAGCCGCTGCCGATTGTCGCGGTGTCCGTCCTCATCGCGGTGCTGATACAAGGATGCACCTATTTGCAGATATCCATGGGCGTACCTTATTTCATGGCGAGCGTCATCCAGGCCATCATACTGTTCTTCATCTTGGGGAGCGACTTTTTTATGAACTACAGGATTGTGCGCAGGCAGGGGGATAAGGAGGCTGAAGCAAGGCGGTGATACAGGATATTGCGCTATTTTTGCAGACGGCAATCATCATGGGCACGCCTCTGCTGCTCGCCACGGTGGGCGAGATACTGACGGAGAAAGCCGGCCATATCAATTTAGGAGTGGAAGGCATGATGATGATCGGCGCCGTTACGGGGTTCCTCGTAGGGTTTGCCACAAACGATCCGCTGCTTGCGGCCTTGGCCGCGGGTATGAGCGGATTTCTTTCCTCACAGATCTTCGCTTTCTTGACGGTGAGCTTGAAAGCCAATCAACTGGTGGCCGGGTTTGTCCTTACGATTTTCCTGACCGGCCTCGCCAACCTCATAGGCAGCAATTATGGCAACGCGACGCTTTCAAGCGAATTCACGCAAAAAATCGGGGCGGTCGCGGTGCCGGGACTCTCGCGCATCCCGCTGATAGGCCCCGCCTTGTTCCATCAAAGCATCATCGTATATCTCGGCATATTCATCGCTGTCTCTGCATGGGTATATCTGAACAAAACGCGATTCGGGCTGTCCCTCAAGGTCGTTGGCGAGAATCCTTCCTTCGCAGATGATGCCGGAATACCCGTGGCCGTCTACCAATATGTGCATATCGGCATCGGCGGATTTCTGAGCGGGATGGCAGGCGCCTGCCTGACCTTGGTCATAGTGCCGAGATGGCAGGAAACCGTTACGGCGGGCATGGGCTGGATCGCGATTGCCCTCGTGATCTTTGCGACATGGAATCCTTCAAGAGCGATATTTGGCGCCTATCTCTTCGGCGCACTGAAGGGGCTGGCGTTCAAGTTTCAGGGGACATCAATAGAGATTGGGGGAGCCTCGCTATCTTTGCCATCACAGATACTGGATCTGTTTCCCTATATCATCACCATCGCGGTCCTCATTGCGATCACATTGGGGAAGCGGCGGGAAAACCAGCCGCCGCGCTGGTTGGGCAAAGCGTATTTCAGGGAGGAACGATAGCAAAGCTACGCCCGCGGACTTCTCGCCTGGCCTTAGGCCCGTTGGACCGGGAATCTGTCCGGCAGCACAATGCCGGCACGTTTTCTGATATTGCCGGCTCGTTCCGCGGCTTCCTTCAGAATGCCCTTTTCATCCACTGACAATACGGCACGGTTCTTCATCAGCCACCGCCCATCGCACATCGTGCTTTCCACATTGGACGCGTGCATCGCCGTCACGAGATTGGCAATCGGGTCGTGCAGAGGGAGCATGGAAGCGGAATGTGGATTGATAATGATGAGGTCGGCCTTTTTTCCGGGTTCCAAGCTACCATAGAGCGCTTCATCCATGAGCGCTTCCGCACCATTCTTGGTAGCCATCGTAAGTATCTCCTGCGCTTTCATAACCGTAGGGTCGAGCCGCCAGCCTTTATGGATCAAAGAGGTTAGCCACATTTCGTCGATCATGTCCATGTGATTGCTTGATGGCGCGCCGTCTGTCCCAATCGTCACACAGATACCTTTTCTGTACATGCGGGGGATTTTCGCAAAACCCAGCACGCGCATGGCCGCCGCCGGATTGTGGGAAACCTTCACCCCATGTTTTTTAAACAGATCGACTTCCTTGTCCGTGAGCCAGACCGTGTGGACTGCCAAAAAATTCCTGTCAAGGACGCCGAGGTCGTTCAGGTGCGTGACTGTCCCGACCCCATATTTTGCCTTGGTGTACGCTATTTCCTCTTTGACCTCAGCCACATGCATATGGAGGCCGGTGCTATATTTGTCAGCAAGCTCCTTGGATTTGACAATCAGCTTGTCCGAGTTGTTGAAAATGGTCCGGAGCCCGAACCAGACCTGCACACGGCCTTTTGCAGTGTTGTGGTATTTTTTCAGATCTTCGACCTGTACGTCCAATTCCTCGCGTGCCGTCTTTTGCCACTTTTCGGGAAGGCCTTCGCCTTCGTCCATAGTGGATTTGGCCAGCTTGCCTCTCAGGCCCAGCTCCTTCACGGCCTTTGCCATACTGCCCACGTATTGACCTCCCGGCTCGGCAAAGGAGGTTACGCCGGACCTGATCAGCTCCAGCCCGGTCAGGAGTGTGGACACATAGGAATCCGACTTGGTCATGGAGCTTTCATAGGGCCAAATGCGTTCATGGAGCCAAGTGAGCAGGTCTACGTCGTCGCCTAGGCCCCTGCCCAATTGCTGTGACGTATGGACATGCGTGTTGACAAGGCCGGGCAAGACGTATTTCCCTTTTGCGTTCACAACCTGCGCGTCAGCCTTGACGCGCTTCCTGTCGATGGCGCCTACGGAATGGATCCTGTCCTGCTCGATGAGGATATCCGCGTTGGTGAATACGGTATTTTCGGCATTCATCGTCACAATGAAATCCGCGTTTTTGATATGGATCTGTTTACTCATTTCCTGCTCTCCTTACAATCACCCATAAGTCCCCTGGATGGCAGCTGCGGGGCTATTATATCATATATATCATATTGTTTTTCATTATATTATCATATTGCCCTGGCCCATATCCCTCCATGCGCCCTCTTTTTAATGTATAATTATGCTTCCGTGGGTATAATGATATTGAGGAACATATGGCAAAGGACATTTACGTCAAAGGGGCGAACGAGCACAACCTGAAGAACATAGACGTACGAATACCGCGCGACAAATTCGTCGTCATCACGGGGCTGTCCGGCTCCGGTAAGTCTTCGCTCGCATTCGACACCATATACGCCGAGGGGCAGCGCCGCTATGTCGAGAGCCTGTCAGCCTACGCCCGCCAGTTCCTCGGACAGATGGACAAGCCCGACGTCGAATACATAGAGGGCCTGTCGCCGGCCATATCCATCGACCAGAAGACGACGAGCCGCAACCCGCGCTCTACCGTCGGCACGGTCACGGAGATACACGACTACCTGCGCCTCATGTACGCGCGTATCGGCGTTCCCCACTGCCCGGTATGCGGGCGCGAGATCGAAGGCCGCACCGTCGACCAGATCGTCGACTACATCATGTCGCTCGGCGAGGGCACGCGCGTTACCCTGCTCGCTCCCGTCGTGAGGCAGCGCAAGGGCACGCACGAGAAGGTCCTCTCCGCTATACAGCGCGAAGGCTTTGTGCGCGTCCGCGTAGATGGCGTCGTGAACACCCTCGGTGAGGATGAGATCAAGCTCGCGAAGACCTACAAGCATACGATAGAGATCGTCGTCGACCGCATCGTCGTAAAGCCCGGCATAGAGTCGCGCGTTTCCGAGTCCGTCGAAACCGCCATCGCCCACGGCGAGGGGCTCGTCGTCGCGCACATACAGCACAAAGCGCCCGATGGTGAGAAGAAAAATAATGCTGCTGCTGCGTCGGTTAAGGGAAATAAGGGGGAAACCCCGCAAGATGCCAGCGCGTCGGCCGCGGGCCAGGACATCATATATGAGGAAGAAAAGATACTCTCCACGAAGCTCGCTTGTCCGGAGCACGGCGTCAGCATAGAGGAGCTTGAGCCGAGAATGTTCTCCTTCAACAGCCCGTTCGGGGCGTGTCCCGTATGCAACGGCCTCGGCTACATCCAGCAGATCGACCCTGAGCTCATCATCACGCAGCCGGACAAGACCATACCCGGCGGCGCGCTCACGGCCGTGTTCGCGCACATGGAGTTCGTCGGGTACTACCGCCAGATCATTGGCGCGCTCGCGGCTGAGCACGGCGTCGACGTCGAGAATACCGCGTGGCGCGACCTGCCGGAAAAGTTCAGGGGCGAAGTGCTTCACGGTACGGGCGGCCGCCACCTGAGGTACACCTACAAGAGCCGCTCGTCCGGACGCGTCACGCAGATGGACCACGCCTTCGAGGGCGTGCTGACGAACCTCGAACGGCGTTACCGCGAGTCCACTTCCGACTATATGAAGGAGCGGATAGAGCAGTACATGAGGCTTGAGCCCTGCGAAGCCTGCGGCGGCAAGCGCCTGAAACCAGAGGTGCTAGCCGTTACGGTCGGGGGCAAGAACATAGCCGAACTCTCCGATATGTCCGTCCGCGACGCCCTCGCGTTCGTGAAAGGGATGAAGCTGAGCCAGACCGACGAGGCCATAGCCAAGCAGATACTCAAGGAGATACGCGAGAGGTTTTCGTTCCTCGTGAACGTCGGGCTCGAATACCTGACGCTCTCCCGCTCGGCCGGCTCGCTGTCCGGCGGCGAGGCCCAGCGCATACGGCTCGCGACGCAGATAGGCTCGTCCCTCGTAGGCGTCATGTACATCCTCGACGAGCCGAGCATAGGGCTGCACCAGAGGGACAACAGCAAGCTCCTGAAGACGCTGCGCGGCCTGACCGACCTCGGCAACACCCTGCTCGTCGTCGAACACGACTGGGAGACCATGCATGCGGCCGACCACATCATCGACGTAGGACCAGGCGCCGGCGTGCACGGCGGCTACCTCGTCGCCCAGGGCACGGCTGACGACATCAAGAAATCCAGGAAGTCCATCACGGGGCAATACCTCTCCGGCAAGAAACGCATAGATACTCCTGGTTCGCGCAGGCCAGGAAGCGGCGAACATATACGCGTGCTCGGCGCCAGGGAAAACAACCTCAAGAATATCGACGTGGATTTCCCACTCGGCAAATTCATCTGCGTGACGGGCGTGTCCGGCTCTGGCAAGTCCTCTCTCGTGAACGAGATACTCTACAAGGCCCTTGCACGCCACGTGAACAGGGCACACATCATGCCGGGCGCGCATGGCGCTGTTGAGGGCATAGAGCACATCGACAAGATCATAGACATAGACCAGTCACCTATAGGCAGGACGCCGCGCTCCAACCCCGCGACCTATACCGGCCTGTTCACCCCCATACGCGACCTCTTCGCGCAGCTCCCCGAGTCGAAGATGCGCGGCTACAGCAAAGGCAGATTCAGTTTCAACGTCAAGGGCGGGAGATGCGAAGCCTGCAAGGGCGACGGCATCATCAAGATAGAGATGCACTTCCTCCCGGACGTCTACGTGCCATGCGAGGTCTGCAAGGGCAGGCGCTACAACCGCGAGACCCTGGAGGTGAAGTACAAAGGCAAGAACATCTATGACGTGCTCGAGATGACCGTGTCCGAGGCCCTCGTGTTCTTTGAGAATATACCGACCGTCGTCAGGCAGCTGAGGACGCTTGAAGAGGTCGGCCTCGGCTACATCAAGCTCGGCCAGCCGTCGACCCAGCTGTCCGGTGGCGAGGCCCAGCGCATCAAGCTGGCGACAGAGCTGTCAAAGCGCGGCACGGGCCGCACGATGTACATCCTCGACGAGCCGACTACAGGCCTGCACTTCGCGGACGTAGACCGCCTCATCTTCGTGCTATCGCGGCTCGTAGACGCCGGCAACACCGTCGTCGTCATCGAGCACAACCTAGACATCATCAAGCAGGCCGACCACATCATAGACCTGGGCCCCGAAGGCGGCGACATGGGCGGCCGTATCATCGCCACCGGCACCCCCGAGCAGCTCTCCAAAAACAAGAAATCCTACACCGGGGAATACCTGAATTACGTGCTGTGACCTAGCGCCACAGACCCATCGAAAAAGCGGAGCTGCGCCCCCTTCCGTGTGATATAATGATACGGTATGAGCAAGGAAAACCATGATCCTCCCGCTCATCAACCATCAGCGTCTCATAGCGGCGAAGGCAAATCGCATCGTCAGGGCCGCACGCAGGGTAGAGTCGCGTGTGCGGCCATATTGGTTGGAGTGGAGCGGCGCCTAAGGCACGGGAGCCAGGATATGAAGTACGAGATTAAAATAACCAAAACACAGAACCCCAAGGCCAAACCAGATCCGGTCTCGCTCGGTTTCGGCGACGTGTTCACGGATCATATGTTCATCATGGACTATGACGAAGGAGAGGGTTGGCACGACGCGAGGATAGTGCCATACGCGCCAATCTGCCTCGACCCCGCGGCGTCCGTCCTGCATTACGCGCAGGAAATGTTCGAGGGTATGAAGACATATAAGTCCGTGGACGGTCTCAAGCTGTTTCGCCCCGACATGAACGCGAAGCGTACGGCACAAACGAACGATAGGCTATGCATCCCCCACGTAGATGAAGGCTTCTACGTGGACGCGATACGTGCGCTCATAGACGTCGACAGGGACTGGGTTCCGGGGCGCGAAGGGACATCCCTCTACATCCGGCCCTTCATAATAGCTACCGAGCCCTTCCTCGGCGTCAGGCCGTCAGGCAGCTACAAGTTCATTATCATACTTTCACCCGTAGGGCCATATTACAAAGAAGGGCTCGCGCCTACGAGGATATTCGTCGAGGACGAATACACAAGGGCCGCGCCAGGTGGCACAGGCTGCGCGAAGGTGGGCGGCAACTACGCTGCGAGCCTCAAATCCCAGATGAAAGCGCATAGCCTTGGCTTCACACAGGTGCTGTGGCTTGACGGCGTGGAGAGGAAGTACGTGGAGGAGATAGGCACGTCCAACGCATTCTTTGTTATGGGCGGCGAGGTATGGACGGCGCCGCTCGACGGTACTATACTCCCCGGCATCACGCGCGACTCCGTCATCACCTTGCTCAGGGACTGGGGCGTCCTTGTACGCGAGGAGAGGTTCACGATAGAGGAAGTGTTCGCGGCGCACGATTCCGGTAGACTTTCGGAGATATTCGCCTCAGGTACGGCCGCCGTGATCAGCCCCGTTGGCGAGCTCAGATGGAAGGGCCGCGGCATCACGGTAGGCGGAGGCAGCATAGGCGAGCTTTCGCAACGGCTATACGACACGATCACCGGCATCCAGAGCGGACGGCTGCCGGATACTCACGGCTGGACCGTCGATCTGTAGCGAGGTACGCGCGATAGATCAATGACGCTCTGGCAGGGCCATATATGATAGAAAGGCGGCTGAACATGAAACACACAATATCGGCGCTTGTCGCCAACAGGGCGGGCGTACTGTACAGGATATCCGGGCTTTTCGCACGGAGAGGCTACAACATCGATAGCCTCGCCGTCGGCCCAACCGACGACACGAAAGTCTCGCGCGTGACGATCATCGTGGACGGCGACGACTACATAGCCGAACAGGTGACAAAGCAGCTCGCCAAGCTCGTCGACGTGAAGAAGGTGCGCATCCTGCCCGAAGGCGACATCACAGTGCGCGAGCTCGTGCTCATCAAGGTGCGCGCCGACGGGAAGCAGCGTGGAGAGATCATCGACATCGCGAAGATCATGCAGTGCGAGATCGTCGACATATCGCACACCACACTCATGATAGAGTTCGACGCCGCCACGGAGCGCGTGGACCTGCTGATCGACCTGCTGTCCAAGTACAAGATACTCGAGCTCGCGCGCACCGGCTCGATAGCCCTCCAGAAAGGCCACCAAAGCATGTGACGGTTGTGGGTCGAATAATGGGCTATGTGATGGAATAAAAATACCATAATAGTTATGTAATGTAATTGTATTGTTTAGTTTTTCACAATGTGATATAGTGAGGATGTATGAGAAACTTTCTTTATAACAAGAGCGACATATTGATTGCTCTTATCATAATAGCCGTAGCTGCGATCATCATCTGGACGCGTGTCGACGCGATTATGAGCGCGGGTGATGGAGAGAAAGGCTCTCCGGCCGCCACGTCGGAGGAGTCGTCCAATACGCCGCCGGCGCCGGACACCAACGAGACACAGCAGCCTATAACGGAAAGCGAAGCACCTCCCGATGAAGCGACTCCACCGGCTGACGACGAGAGTTCACCTGATGGCGAGGGCGAAGTCACTGCTGATGAGGGTAATCCGCCGGAAGACGAAGCCCCCGCAGATGAAGATCCGGTCGAGTTCACTGTTGAGGTAGGTTCGGCGGCGAGTACCGTAGCGGAAGATCTCGAGGCCTCGGGACTTGTCGAATCGGCAGGAGCGTTCCTCGACGAGCTGAAAGCGCAGGGCGCCGAGAAAAAGCTCAAAGCAGGCACATTCAAGATCAAGCCGGGTACGAGCATGGCGGACATCGTTAAGAAATTGACCAACAGATAGAAGATTGCGCATCAGCGCCAGCCGCAGCAAGACGAGCAGTTTGCGCCGAAAAAGATAAGCAATTTGCGCAGGATTTTTTGTGATTGACTAGGCGTGCGAGGCGTGACGAAGCGCCATGTACACAGACGTACATAAGCGAAGAATGCCGATGCGCAACAACGTCAATCGCAAAAAAGACAAGTAAGAAAGGGGTAATTGTTATGCCATTAGTAACCAGCGAAAAAATGTTCCAGGATGCCTACAAAGGCGGTTACGCCATCGGCGCGTTCAACGTGAACAACATGGAGATCGTGCAGGGCATCACCGAGGCCGCGAAGGAGGAGGATGCGCCCCTAATCCTGCAGGTTTCCGCGGGTGCGCGCAAATATGCAAAGCATGTATACCTGATGAAGCTCATAGACTCAGCTCTCGAGGACACGAGCCTGCCCATCTGCGTCCATCTTGACCACGGCCCCGACTTCGAGACCTGCAAATCCTGCATCGATGGAGGCTTTACCTCCGTCATGATAGACGGCAGTTCGTACTCATTTGAAGATAATATCGCGTTGACGCGCAAAGTCGTCGAATACGCGCACGACCACGATGTCGTCGTTGAAGGCGAGCTCGGGCAGCTCGCGGGTATCGAGGATGACGTGAATGTCGAGCAGCACTCGTATACGGATCCCGCGCAGGTGCAGGAGTTCGTCGAGAAGACGGGCGTTGACTCCCTTGCCATTGCGATAGGTACCTCGCACGGCGCGTACAAATTCAAACCCGGCCACAACCCTCAGCTGAGGTTTGACATTCTCGAGGAAGTGACGAAGCGTCTTCCCGGATTTCCGATAGTACTTCACGGCGCCTCGTCCGTTGTACCCGAGTTCGTCGAGAAGATCAACAAGTACGGCGGGGATATGCCCGACGCCATCGGCATCCCGGAGGACATGCTTCGCCAGGCCGCAAAGAGCGCCGTCTGCAAGATCAACATCGACTCCGACCTGAGGCTTGCCATGACCGCGACCATCAGGGAGCACTTTGCCGAGCACCCGTCGGACTTCGATCCGCGCCAGTACCTCAAGCCCGCGCGCGAGGCCATAAAGCAGATGGTCAAGCGCAAGATAGTTAATGTCCTCGGCAACTCCGGCAAGGCTGGCGCCGCCGTCTAAATGGCAATATGTAATATATAAGCATCCGGGCGCACGTGAGTGCGCCCGGATGCTTATATACACAGATCAAAAAACTATTAGAACGGCATCCTGAACGACGGCATCAATATCATCGCTATCCCTGCAGCCACGGTGACGGCAATGTAGGCAAGCATCGGTATGCTCGTGAACGCCGCGCCCCACAGCGCCGGGCCCACCCGCTCCGGCGAGCCGGGTATCCTGATAGGCGCGCCGACGGCCTTCTGCTCCGCGATGCGCCAGCGCTCCTGATAGAGCAGCGCGATCCCTCCGATTAGAAAAATGGCGAGTATCACATTCGCGATTTCAGAGAAGGGCCTGGTGCCCTCCGATCCGCTACCTATCCCCCCGAATGCATCCAGGCCCGTCGCGACCGAATTGATGAGAATATGCGCAATTATAGACCATTTGATCGAATATCGACTTGCGATATATCCAAGTATCAGCCCCATGAAAAACGCGAACACAGCCTGCACCGTGAAGATGTGGAAAAGGCCGAATATAAGCGATGAAATCACTATCGAAAAATTCAATCCAAAGCGTTCGAGGCTCCTCATGATCGCACCGCGGAAAATGATCTCTTCGGCTATCGGCCCGATGAGGCAGATATACAGCAATCCCGACGGCGTCTGGAGCATCTTCATCGACTGCTCGAGCAGGGCAGTCACGGAGTGCCCTGAGTTCTCGAGAGCCATGTTTATCAGGGATGTCCCCACTCCGAAAATAAGCTGTGCCCCCATCGCGATGATCCACAGCTTCATGAAGGACATTCCGGAAAGCGGCGCAAACGTCCGCGTGAGATCTGTAGTGAACAAGCGCCGGCCACGTAGCAACAGGAATACAGGCAGGCCCGCGACTGTGCTTATGATCGTGATAAGGCCGACATGAGTCGAGAGCATCTCTTGGACCGGCCCCATCGAGGACTCGATGAGCTCGTTGTAGTTCGGCATACCTCCGCCGCTAACGCCCTCCAGGATGCTGTTCATGAACTCCCCCGACGAGAATATGATAACGGCTTGGATGACGCCGCCTATGATAATCTGAGTGACTAAGTACAGCGCCACAACGAGTACCACCTTCATGAGCTGGGATTTGACTTCGCGCGCGTAAAGCGAACCGGGTTTCGGCTCAAATGGCCGATTTTCTACCATTTTCTCCATAATGCCAAAATTATATCAACAATATCTCGAACTTGCAACGCACCCTTCACCGGCTATGCGGAATTTTGGTTGACACGGGTGCGGGTAGTTCTGTATACTAGGGCGTAGGCATCGGGGCGAAGGCCCGTGCCTGCGAAATGCGATGAAGGGGAATATCCCTCCGAGAAAGCGTTCAGAGAGCCGGCGGTCGCTGCGAGCCGGTACGCAAGGAAGAAGGTGTCTCGCCCCGGAGCATGACAGAACTCTACGAGTGATCGGCATGTCCGATAAGCAGGGTGGTACCGCGGAGAAATTTCGTCCCTGAAGCAGCAGCTTCGGGGACTTTTTGTTTTCGGAGGTATGGGCGGGAGCGGGCGCTCTCGGAACAGCGCGGCGCGGATACCTGTGGAAATGGACGTACCGACGCGGATGAAAACAGACTAGGGAACCGGGCACGGTAAATACGATAAATAAAGGAAGGGCGATAACCGATATGCAGGAGACAAAGAAGAAACAACAACCCGAGCCGGACCGTCGCGTCGTCAAGATATTCGACACGACGCTGCGCGACGGCGAGCAGTCGCCGGGCATGAGCATGAACCTGCGCGAGAAGATCGAGATGGCAAGGCAGCTCGAGCGCATGGGTGTGGACATCATCGAGGCGGGGTTCGCGATATCCTCGCCGGGCGACTTTGAATCCGTCCGGACGATCTCGGGCGCGGTGAAGGGATGCGTCGTCGCGAGCCTCGCGCGGGCGAGCGTACAGGACATCGACCGGGCGTGGGAAGCCGTTAAAGACGCGAAGAACCCTCGCATACATATCTTCCTCGCGACATCGCAGCTGCACATGGAGTACAAGCTGAAGATGAAACCGGACGAGGTCTACGAGCAGGCCGTGGCGATGACGCGCCACGCTAAGGGCTACACGTCCGACGTCGAATTTTCCGCTGAGGACGCGACGCGTTCGGACATGGACTTCCTCGCGCGCGTCTGCGAGGGCGTCATAGCCGCGGGGGCGACGACGGTCAACCTTCCCGACACGGTGGGCTACACGACGCCGGAGGAGAATTACCGCTTCTTCATAGATATCCGCGAGAAGGCACCGTCCCTCGACAAGATCACGATATCGACGCACTGCCACAACGACCTCGGGCTCGGCGTCGCGAACACGCTGGCCGCGGTGCAGGCGGGCGTGAACCAGGTGGAGTGCACCGTCAACGGCATAGGCGAGCGCGCGGGCAATGCCGCCATGGAGGAGATCGTCATGGCCCTCCACGTCAGGAAGGACGAATACGGCGCGGAGACGAACATCGACACGACGGAAATCACGCGAGCGTCGAACCTGCTCACGAGCATCACAGGCGTCAAGGTCCAGCCCAACAAGGCCATCGTCGGCGAGAACGCGTTCGCGCACGAGGCGGGCATACACCAGCACGGCGTGATGCAGAAGGCCGAGACCTACGAAATCATGACACCCGAGTCGGTCGGCCTGAAGACGAACAGCCTCGTGCTCGGCAAGCATTCCGGCAAGCACGCCTTCGGCGAGCGCGTGAAGAGCCTCGGCTACGACCTGACGAAGGCAGAGCTAGCCGAAGCCTTCGACAAGTTCAAGATACTCGCCGACAAGAAGAAGTCCGTCTACGACAAGGACATAGAGGCCATCGTCGCGAAGGAGGCGGTGCAGGTCCCCAAGACCTTCACCCTCAAAAAGTTCACCGCGACGAACGGCTCGGACATCGACGCCGAGGCAGAGGTCACGCTCATAGGGGGCGGCCGCGCCATCACCGGGACAGGCAAGGGCTCCGGCCCCATCTACGCCGCGTTCCAGGCGATCGACATGGCGATAGGCCGGGACATCCCGCTCGACGACTTTCAGCTCGGCGCAGTGACGGAGGGCGAGGATGCCCAGGGCGACGCGACGGTCATCGTAGCCTCTGGCAGCGGCGCCAGATATTCGGGCCGCGGCCTGTCGACGGACATCGTGGAGGCGAGCATACGCGCCTACATCAACGCCATCAACAAGATGTATTATGCTGAAAAAACACAAGTGGAAAGTTTATCATAATATATTTTTTATAAAATAAAAGCATCAGCCGAGGTGGCGATACATAATAGTTGCGAAGTGGCAGTTGCAGTACGTGAAGGAGGACCATATGGCGAAGAACAGCAAGAAACCGCCGATGACAATGACGCAGAAGATACTCGCCGCGCACGCGGGCCTGCCCTACGTGCGAGCGGGGCAGTTCATCGAAGCGGACCTTGACGTCGTGCTCGCGAACGACATCACCGGCCCCCCGGCGATACGCGAGTTCGCGAAGATGGGCAGGCCGCGCGTATTCGACCGCGAGAAGGTCGTGCTCGTGCCCGACCACTTCACGCCGAACAAGGACATCAAGGCCGCGGAGCAGGCGAAGGAGATGCGCGAGTTCGCGCGCGCGCAGAAGATTGTCAACTACTTCGAGGTGGGCGAGATGGGCATCGAGCATGCCCTGCTCCCCGAGAAGGGGCTCGTGACCGCGGGTGACGTCGTGATAGGCGCGGACTCGCACACCTGCACGTACGGGGCGCTCGGCGCTTTCGCGACGGGCATCGGATCGACGGACATGGCCGCAGGCATGGCCACAGGCAGGGCGTGGTTCAAAGTCCCGCCGGCGATCAGGTTCGAGCTTTCCGGCAGGCCATCTGGCTGGGTCAGCGGCAAGGACGTGATACTGCATATCATAGGCAAGATCGGCGTTGACGGCGCGCTGTACCGCTCGATGGAATTCACGGGAGACGGCGTAGCGAACCTGTCCATGGACGACCGCTTTACGATGGCGAACATGGCCATCGAAGCCGGAGCGAAGAACGGCATATTCCCCGTCGACGGCAGGACGCGCGAATACATCAAGGCGCACCGCGCAAAGACGATGAAGAAGCGCGCCCGCTCATTCACAGCGGACGCGGGGGCAGAGTACGAGCGCACCGTAAATATCGACCTCGCGAAGATACGTCCGACCGTGTCTTTCCCCCATCTGCCGGACAACACGCGCACCATCGAAAAGGCGGGGCGTGTGAAGATCGACCAGGCCGTCATCGGTAGCTGCACGAACGGCAGGCTAGAGGACATGGCAGTCGCGGCGAAGATATTCAAAGGCCGCCGCGTAGCTGACGGCGTGCGCTGCATCATCCTGCCGGGGACACAGCAGGTCTATCTCGACTGCGTGAAGCTCGGCTACGCGGAGATATTCGTGAAGGCGGGCGCCGTCCTGTCGACGCCGACCTGCGGCCCGTGCCTCGGCGGGCATATGGGAGTGCTCGCGGCGGGCGAGCGGGCGGTGTCCACCACGAACAGGAACTTCGTCGGGCGCATGGGGCACGTGGACTCCGAGGTGTATCTCGCGAGCCCGGCCGTGGCCGCGGCGTCCGCCGTCACGGGCCGCCTCACCGACCCCGCGAAACTGTGAGCGGCAAGCCCGCGCTACCATAATGGAGGAATGCAATGAAAAGAATCATCAAAATCGGCCTAGTTATTATGCTTCTGATGTATGGCGCGATAATGGCGCTTGTCCTGACAGGAAAGCCGATCCCGGACGTGGTTTCTTACGGCCTTTACGTCAGTATCGGCATAACCGTGTTTGCGTCGTGGGTTATTGCTATTCAAAAGCGCAAGGACCGAACTGATACTTCAAGGCTGAATGAAAAGAGGGAATGAACATGGGCAAAGCATATAAGTACGGCGACAATGTAGACACGGACGTCATCATCCCGGCGCGTTACCTGAATATCGCGGACCAAAAGGAGCTAGCCTCACACGCGATGGAGGACATCGACAAGGACTTCGCGCGGACGGTGAAGAAGGGCGACATCGTAGTCGCGGGTAGGAATTTTGGCTCGGGCTCGTCGCGCGAGCACGCGCCGCTCGTGCTGAAGGTCTCCGGCGTGAAGGCCGTCATCGCGCCGACCTTCGCCCGCATCTTCTACCGCAACGCGTTCAACATCGGGCTGCCGATACTCGAATCAGCGGAGGCGGCGGAACGCATAGATGCGGGCGACGAGGTGGACGTGAATTTCCGCACGGGCAAGATCGTGAACAAGACGAAGGGCGAGACGTACAAGGCCGAACCCTTCCCCGAGTTCATGACGGAGCTGATACGCAAAGGCGGCCTCGTCGGATACGTCAAAAATACGTGAGAGGAGCGGGCAACGCATGGCGGGAAAAAGACAAGCATAGACACGCATAGGATAGGAGGAAAACATGAACTACAACATCGCAGTAATCAAAGGCGACGGCATAGGCCCCGAGATAACCGATCAGGCGCTGCTCGCGCTTGACGCGACCGGCACCAGGTTCGGGCACACATTCAACTACGAATTCCTTCTCGGCGGCGGCGCGGCCCTTGACGTGCACGGCATACCGCTGCCTGACGAGACGATTGAAAAAAGCCGCGCAAGCGATGCGGTATTCCTCGGCGCGGTAGGCGACCCCAAGTGGGACGGCGAGCCGGGCGCCAACCGCCCGGAGATGGCCATACTCGGCCTGCGCGCGGAGCTCGGGCTCTTCGCGAACCTGCGCCCTGCCCTCATCTTCGAGGAACTCGCGGACGCGAGCCCTATAAGGCCCGACATCATCAGTGGCAGCCTCGACATCCTCATCGTGCGTGAGCTGAACGGCGGTATCTACTTCGGCCCGAAGAACACCGACGCGCTGACGGACGGGAAGACGGGCGACGGCGTGTTGGCCGCGCTTGACCTAGCCGACGGCAAGGGGCGTTGGACGGGCACGACGGCTTACGATGTCGAGATATACTCCGAAAGCGAGATCCGGCGCATCGGCAAGGTCGCCTTCGAGATGGCGAGGAAGCGCGGCGGCAGGCTCATGAGCGTGGACAAGGCGAACGTGCTCGAGTGTTCCCGCCTGTGGCGCGGAATCATGGAGGATATGCGCGCCGCCGAATACCCGGACATAGAGCTTGACCATATGTATGTGGACAACGTGACGCAGCAGCTCATCAAGAACCCGAAACAGTTCGACGTCATTGTGACGAGCAATATGTTCGGCGACATCATATCGGACGAGGCCAGCCAAATCACGGGCTCCATCGGCATGCTGCCGTCGGCGAGCCTCGGCGAAGGCTCTTTCGGCCTGTACGAACCCATACACGGCTCCGCACCCAAGTACGCCGGGCTCGACAGGGCCAACCCTATCGCGACGATACTGTCTGCCGCAATGATGCTCCGGTATTCGTTCTCGCTCGCGGCCGAAGCAGACGCCATAGAGGGCGCAGTAAGGAAGTTCCTCGCCGCGGGCTACCGCACGCCTGACATCATGGCCGCGGGCTTTACGGAGGTCGGTACAGCGAAGGCCGGCGAGCTCATCGCGTCGCTCGTGTAGGCCAGACGAGCTCATCGCATCGTTCGTATAGGCATATACGGCCCCATCCGTGGAATAATCTGAAGCTTTTCATATTATTCCACGGATTTTGATGAAGCTTTTCATATTATTCCACGGATTTGTTTGACAATTTTCATATTTTGCCCGATAATTGTATGTATGAAGAGGATAATAGAACAACGCCTACTGGAATGGAAGGAAGATACCAAGCGCAAACCATTGATTTTGCGCGGTGTGCGCCAATGCGGAAAAACATGGGCGCTTAAGGACTTTGGTGCGCGGCATTATGAGAATACCGTCTATATCAGTTTTGACGAAAATCCTGAATACTGCGATTTTTTTGCCGGGCCCAAAGACCCGTCCAGGATACTGTCAAACCTATCGCTCTACACAAAACAGCCAATCCATCCGGGGAAGACCCTGCTGATATTTGATGAAATACAGGATTGCCCGAATGCGTTAGGCTCCCTCAAATATTTTCATGAAAATCATCAGGGGCACCACGTAGCTTGCGCAGGTTCGCTGCTCGGCATCTCAATTGCCGGCGGATCTTCCTTCCCCGTAGGCAAGGTGGATTTCCTGCCTGTTTCCCCTATGACATTTACGGAATTTCTGATGGCGCTCGGGGAAGACGGTATGCTCGAATACATTGGCGACATTGACCGGATAGAACCGATACCTGAGCCGTTTTTCAATCTGCTCCACGATAGGCTGAAACTGTACTTTGTTACGGGAGGCATGCCCGAGGCGGTGGCCGAATGGATAGACCGCACAGATCCCGGCAAACTCGAACAGGTCATACGGAACATCATCACCTCTTACAGCATTGATTTTATCAAGCATCTGACCCCGACGATGTCACGCAGGGTTTCGCGCGCATGGGAGTCATTGCCGTCCCAACTCTCAAAAGAAAATAAAAAATTTCAGTACAAGTTAGTAAAAAACGGTGCAAACGCGAGGGACTATGAGGAAGCGATAGACTGGCTCACAAACGTGAACCTCGTGCATAGGGTAAAGAGGTGCACCGCTCCCGGCCTTCCCATTTCAGCCTACGAAGATGAATCGAGTTTCAAATTATACGCGGCGGATGTGGGTATACTGCGCAGCCTCGCGTCCCTTGATCCGTCAGTATTCGGTGAAGGTCATAGGCTATTCACGGAGTTCAAAGGCGCACTGTCAGAAAACTATGTCCTGCAAGCATTATCGGCGGCGTACGACACGCCCATGCACTACTGGACAAAGCTAAAGCCTGCGTACGAAGTGGATTTCATCCTGCAACACAGAAACGAAATCATCCCAATAGAAGTGAAGGCGGGAACGGACAACAAGGGCAAAAGCATCGCGTTCTATGGCAAGACATACGCCGAAAAGACACCCCTGCGGGTCAGGTTCTCCACGATGAACTTGCACATCAAAGACGATCTGCTCAATATACCGCTTTTCCTAGCGGACATGACCCCTCAGTTGATAGAATTGGCGATGCAACACCGGCCGGACATTGGGACGCATTATTGCCCCGCCGAATAATATAGCTGTTCATTTATGGCACCCTATATTATGATAAAATAATGGCAGCAGGTGAGAAATTTGCGGGGTGTTATGTCTATGAGTTCGGAAATAGTTATCGATAAATTGTACAAGAGTTACGGCAGATCGCCCGCTTTGAAAGATGTTACTTTGACGATAGGGCCTGGGATATTCGGGCTGCTCGGCAGGAACGGCGCGGGCAAGACGACGTTGCTCCGCATCCTAGCCACGCTGCTACCAAAGACGGCGGGGGCCGTGACCGTTTGCGGTACGGATATTTCCAGGGCGAAGGACATACGCCCTATGATAGGGTATTTGCCACAGGAGTTCTCGTTCTATCCGGGCATGAATGTCTATGAAGCCCTCGACTATCTGGGGCTGCTCTCCGGTATGGGCGGGGCCTCCAGGGCAGAGAGAATACCGGAAGTCCTGGAGCGTGTCAACCTGCAAGGGGAGAGAAATAAACGCATCCGCGCACTGTCGGGAGGGATGAAACGCCGTTTCGGAATGGCGCAGGCGATCCTTCACGACCCGGCCGTGCTGATCGTCGACGAGCCCACCACGGGGCTTGACCCGGTGGAGAGGGTCCGGTTCCGCAACATGCTGAAGGACACCGCGGGCGAACGCATAGTCATATTGTCAACGCATATCGTGGAGGACGTCGAGAAACTTTGCGACCATCTCGCGGTCCTCGATCATGGCGCGGTGGTTTTCAGCGGGAGCGTGCCTGATTTCACGGCCGGGGCCGGGACGCTCGAAGACGCCTACATGCAAATCATAGGTGAAGTCTCATGAGGCTGTTCCTGAAAGAATGCAACGCCATCAGAGGGACTATCCCTTGGATAGCCTTCGTGGTCATCGTGATAGGCTTTTACTTCATGAACTTCGGGTTTGAACTTGACAATCAAATCCTGCAAACGAACGCCCGGAAGGATGTGGAGTTCGAGACGAAACTGATGGGGATCACGATATTCAATGAGTATTACAAGCTTGCGGACAATCCGCTGATTTCTCCGGACGAGATGCAGGATTACGGCGATAAGAAGGTGATCGTCCCCGAGGTCACGATGCCGAACGCCCTCGCTCTGCTCGCTACGGAATACCTGTATGAGCGCGGTGATTACTTCTTTGCCGGCTATTCGGACATATCCGGCGAAGCTCTATATGAAAGGCGCGGCTACGCGCATTACAACAAATTCGGATTTTTGCACAACGCCACAATATCGGATGAAGAACGCGCCGAGATCGCCGGCATCATCAAGTCCTGCACGGGCCTGACACCCGAAGAGATATATGAACGCATATCCGACGGCCTTGCGCAGCCTCTGCCGTTCGTGGCGGTGGACGACTACAGAGATCGCGTGACCGTGGACGTCAGCTACCCGGAGTTCGAGAAGATGATGGGACGCGTGGACGAGATCATCGGCGGCGGCTCGTCCTACGCGTACCCCTATCTGGAGTCGCAGGCACTGGAACCTGTCAAATACGGCGACAGGCTCTCCGAATATCAGAGCCTCATACACGCCGACAAGGTGACGAACGCGTACGCACGCTACTTCTGCGACTATATGGGCATCGTCATCGCCCTTTTCGCGATATTCGTCTCCGTGAACTACCTGCTGCGCGACAGGAGGTCGAAAAGCTCCGAACTGGTCATGCCGCGGGATATCTCGTCCGTCAGGCTCGTTGTGACGCGCTACCTCGCCGCCGCCTCTATGGCCTTCCTGCCCATCGCCGCTATCTCGATCATTCCTGCTACGAAACTCGCGGCCTTCGGGCAGAGCAACGGCATCGCGACCGACGCGTTCGCCTTCCTCAAATACGAGGTGGCATGGCTGCTGCCCACGATTCTGTTCGTTACGGGCGTCGGATTCATCGTCACGATACTGACCGATACCCCCGCCGCCATCATCATCCAATTCGTCTGGAGCTACATCCTGCTCATAGTCACGCCGATAAGCGCGCCGGGCGGCATATCCGGCATGGGCCTGATCGTCAGATTCAACGCCATAGGCGACAGCGGCATACTTCAAGAGCACATCGGCGACCTTGTTATGAACCGCGTGACATACACGTTGCTTGCCGCCGTGCTGCTGCTCGTCTCCGTCCATATATTCCGTCTCAAACGCGAAGGCCGTATCGACATTGCCGGGAAGATCAAGCATGCTCTTTCATCTGATAAGAACACAGTTCAGGATTGCCCTCAGTAAGACGGGCGCGGCGGCCATCCTGTTCACGGCCGCGACTGCGCTCTATGCCGACGTCAGGGGACTGGATTGGTACGCCTCGGCTGTCGTACTCGAGCGCTTTGTCTCGCTCACCGGGCTCATCCTGATTGCATCCGTATTCCTCCCCGAACAGGACAGGGGCATTCGTGAACTGGTAGGGGCGAAGGCTTTTTCTTTCAATAAAATAATAATGACGCGGCTGTTCCTTGCTGTGGCGATTTGTTTTTTGCTGATAGCCGCCCTTGCGTTTGTCATGATGATGTGCGGGAGCCGGTTCCCTGCCGGGGCGTATATATTCGGAGCTTTCGCGACGGCGCTTTTCATCGGCGCGCTCGGATTTGGCGTCTCAGGGATATCCGGCAATACGATAGCGGGCTACCTCGTAGCCGTAGCGTATTTTTTCATGAACATGATGGAGGCGCCGAAAGACAGCGCGCTGTACCTGTTTTCGCTTTCCGGCGGCAACGGATATTCAAAACCGACCATACTCATCATAGCCTGCGCCATGATCGCCCTGACCTTCGCCGTCCGCGCACTGCGCGGGAGCGGAAAGAGAGGGGCCGGAATCTTGCGGTAAATCCGCGAAACAATATGAAAAGTTTCAAGGCTCGCGCAGCAGCTCCGCGGTCGCGCCATCTCTTACCAGAAAGGGGCTATGTATCGTCACCCTCGTCGTCTTTGCCACCCTTACCGCCGTCTTTGTCATTCTTGCGATTGCGGTGCGTCAGTTCCTTCGCGATGGACTCGACGAGGTATATGTCATCGTTTCCTACTTCGCGTATCAACCCCAGGATGTTCCTAAGCTTTGAACTGGTGTGAGGTTCACGGTCTTTATAAAAGTATTCGTCCACAGATATGTCGAACATAGTGACAAGCTGCCAGAACAGTTGGAACCCGGGGTTCTTGCCCGTGTTTTCTATTGATTTGATGTAGCCATCCGAGATATCGCATATCTCCGCGAGAGCCTCGCGCGAAAGGCCGCGCGCCATTCTCTCCCTCTTTATCGCCAAACCTATAGGTTTGAAATCGAAACGGTCTTTGCTCTCTTTGTTCTTGCGTACGGGCATGCCCACCTCGATAGGATAAAATAACTATTCGCGGGGGTAACAATAAGTTACCCCTGTGTCATAATTGTATCGGACGTCGTGGTCGCCAAACAGAGACTATAAGATACCGTTGTGGCATAAATAAGTACCCCTTCTTCGTGATATATGCGCACGTGTCGGAAAAAAAGAAATCTGCCGCAGCCTTTTTTGGAATGGTTGGGGACTGGCTGCGGCAGTGTGGTTCCGGCTCTGTAGCCGGGGGGAGGAGAAAAATTCGTTATGCACTCTGGCAATAATAAGAATATCTTATCATATAGTCGCAAACATCACCCTATATTTATTATTAATTATATCACTATTTATTAATTATGCACTATATATTTTTGGTGCA
Organism: Eubacteriales Family XIII. Incertae Sedis bacterium; assembly: GCA_031277015.1. Taxonomy (GTDB): domain Bacteria; phylum Bacillota; class Clostridia; order Peptostreptococcales; family Anaerovoracaceae; genus JAIRPC01. Next base: position 47,410 of record JAISLZ010000031.1, read on the forward strand.
GCCGCTAGGTGCGACCACTGAGTGCATCACATACTGCGGAGGCGATCGGCTCGTACAGCCGCATGGCGGCGGCGTCACGTACCAGATCGGCAAGCGTATGGGCATCTGAATCCGATATGAGGGTCTTGCAGCGTAGCGCAGGATTGGCGTCCATGAGTTCTTCGATGCTGCCCATGCCGGCGGGGGAGATTTCATACGCCGCGAACGGATAGCCTTCGGGGATGAACCCCAGGTTGTACAGCAGACTGAAGGCCGGCCTGTCTATGTGGGCGGGGACGGCTGCGCCACCATAAGCGAGCGCGAGCCCGGATATATCGTCGATGCTGATGTCCACCGCGGCTATGAGCAGTCGCCCTTCCTCGCCGATCTCCCTGTCGTATTCGTCCATGAGTACCTGCCTGCCAAACACCTCAGCATCATTCGCTATGTCCGGCATGTGGCCGCGCAGACGCTCACCAAAATCCATAGCGGCCTCCAGTTCCGGGAACAGGCATAGAACATGGACTTCCTCCGCTGTGTTTACCTCGCATCCTGCTACGGGCACGACGCCGGCCTTCTCGCAGGCTTTGAAGAAGGCCGGGCAGTTGGCGGTGGAATTGTGGTCGGTAAGGGCGGCGATGTCTATGCCGCCGAGCATGCACATACGCGCGATGTTGCTCGGGGTCATCTCCCCGTCCGCGCACGGTGACAGGACGGAGTGTATATGAAGGTCATACGTGTATTCTTTCATATATCTCCAGAGCTGTCTCGAATACGCGTCCGGAGCCCTTGAAGATAAGGACGCCGTGTTCATCGGCCTTGGCTATGGCGTCATCATCCGGTGCGCCGCCCTCGGCTATCACTACACATGCGACATCGGTCAGGGAAGCCACGGCGATCACGTTCACATTGCTCATGACCGTCACCCACGCCGCGCCCTCCGGGGCGGAGCCCATGACGTGACTGAGCAGATCCCCACAGTAGACCGAGGATATATTCCGGTCCGGTAGGTCGGCCCTGTTCAGGGCGCTGTATAGCTCCCTGAGCTCCTTAGTGGTTGTCATCGCCTCTGTTCTCCTTTCCGCTCCTGAATGGTCGGGGGATGAAATCGCCTATGTCTTCGTCATCTTCGGCCAGCTCACCGAGCCTATCCCTCAGGCTGATAATGCATTCGCCTTTTTTGGCATTGCCCCGGATGACGTCTTCGGCGAAGGCCGCGCATGAGGGCGCCCCGCATGCCCCGCAGTCGATGCCAGGCAAGGATTCCTCTATCTCTTTCATCTGTGCGAGCAGACTGATCGCTTCTTCATAATCATCGGACAGCTTCTGTATCGCGACGAAGTTTACGTAATCTATGGGCTCATCGTTCGTGATGAGCCCCAGCATGTCGTTGTCAAAGTGGTTCAGTGAGACGGGCATGAACTTGCGAAGCTTCTGTACCCTCGTGTGGGCGATGTAAGGGTTCTCGACAGTTAGTACACCGCCGACGCAGCCGCCAGCGCACGCGTTGAGTTCGATGAAGTCGAGGTCGCCGAGTCGCTCCTCCTCCAGGCTGTCGAGCACATGCACGACGTTTTCCATGCCGTCGGCCGCGAGATAGTTCTCCGTGAGCAACGCCGTGGCCTCTCCGCCAGAACCGCTCCAGCTCACTCCCACGCGTCCCGCGCTCTGTAGCTCGGGCAGGTTCATCTCCCCGATCTCGGCGATCTCCGGCAGATGTTCGAGAAGTTTCGGATAGACCTCCTTCATCGCCACTGACGCGTCGATCTCGCTGGCGCCGAATCCGAGCGGCGCCCTCATCGAGGTGACTTTGGCTGGGCACGGCGTGATGAAGATGACGCCTATGTCCTCTCTTGCAAGCTCGGGGTGCTCCACCATGGCCTTCCTGGCAGCGAGCCTGGCTGCCAGCTCCACTGGGGGCACGAGAGTCATGAGGTTGCCGATGAGTTCGGGATATTCTACGCGTATGAGACGCACGACCGCAGGGCAGGCACAGCTGATAAGTGGCTTTGGCAGGTCCTCCTCCTCCTCCATGATCTGCCGCGTCCTGTCCGAAACGATCTCGGCCGCCCTTGCGACCTCGAACACATCGTCGAACCCGAGTTTCAAAAGTGCGTTGAGTACGATATCCGTACTCTCTATATGGCTGAACTGCCCGTACAGCGCCGGGGCAGGCAACGCGATGGAGCGCCTGTAGCCCTGTATTACGGTGAGGGGATCGTATATCGCGTGCTTCGCGTGGTGTGGGCAGACGCGTATGCACTCCCCGCAATCGATGCAGTATTCGTTTATGATGGAAGCCTTGCCGTCGCGGACCCTGATGGCCTCGGTAGGGCAGCGCTTCACGCACGTGACGCAACCCATGCACTTGTCAGGGTCAAGGGTCACCGAGTGAAAAATATTACTAGTATTGCTATCCATTAGTCGCTACTCCGACATGATCGATATCTTCATCGTGACCGTCGTGCCTTCGCCGACCTTCGTATCTATCTTCATATAGTCCGAGTGCTTCTTCATGTTCGGCAGCCCCATGCCCGCGCCGAACCCCATCTGCCGCACCTCGTCCGACGCCGTGCTGTACCCCTCCTTCATCGCCGCGTCGATATCCTCGATGCCATTGCCCGTGTCACGCATCACTATGGTGATCGCGGCCGTGTCGATGTCCACGTCTATGACCCCGCCATCCGCATGAGCGACCATATTGATCTCGCCCTCGTACATCGCGATGGCCGCACGTCTTATCACCGCTGGAGACAGACCGAGCTGCTTCAGCGATTGCTTCAGTTTGGATGACGCCTCACCTGCCCTGGTGAAATCGTCGCCGTCGATCTCGTAGTGAAGGTATAGCTTCGCCCTGTGAGGTTTGCTTGCGGTCTGCATATCAAGCAAGGATACGATCCCCTCCGGCCAGGCCGTTTGCATAGAGAATGCCGCAGGTCGTGAACAGCGAATAGCCGGTGCTGAGTACGGCGATACCCGACTCCTCCGCGAGCTGGACCATGTCGTCTGTGGGCCGCTTGCCGCGCACGATAACGATGCATACGATATCCATCATCTCCGCCGTCCTGACAACCTGAGAATTTGTCAGCCCCGTGATGAGAACAGATTGGTTCTTGATGAAGGCGAGCACATCGCTCATCAGGTCAGAACCGCACGCCGTGCGCGCTTCCTTCTCCGACAGCTCCTCGCCCGTAAATATCTCCGCGCTGAGTAGCTTTGCTATGGTTCCTATGGTCATTCCCGTTCCCCCGTATAAAGTGCTGTTCGCGGTCTCTCCGCCAACGCCTCATTCAATGACAGCTTCAACACAGTATACCATATATAAGATAAGCTATAAGGCACGTTCCGCCAGGCAATTATTACCGATAATTTTTCGCAAAATTCGAACTATAAAAACATCTTCAAATAATATTGTTAAAAAAATAACACTATGATATAATCGCTCAGCATGAGAGAGCTTTACTTGTGGTAGAGGAAAGGACATCAATGCCAAACAGAAAGACGAACGTTCCATTCGTGGGGACAAAGGAGCAGGAAGACAAACTGCTTGCCGCAATCGACAGGTTGAAAGACGATAAGGGCTCGCTGATAGCGATGCTCCAGAGCGCGCAGGACATCTACGGATATCTCCCGATAGAGGTTCAGAGGATCATAGCCGACAGGACGGGTATACCCTTGGAGGAGATCTACGGGGTGGCGACCTTCTACGCCCAGTTTTCGCTCAATCCCAAGGGCCAGTACAAGATCAGCTGTTGCCTTGGTACCGCGTGCTACGTCAAGGGAGCTGGAGATTTTTTCCAGAAAATATCGGATGAGCTCGGTATAAAGAGCGGGGACTGTACGCCCGACGGCAAATTTTCCCTTGAAGCTTGCCGCTGCATAGGCGCCTGTGGACTAGCGCCCGTACTGACGGTCAATGACGATGTCTACGGTCGGCTGACGGCCGAAGAAGTCGACAGTATACTGGCGAAGTACTGACCGTCCGGGCGAGGCACCTCCGCCTGCCGGAGGGTTTCGCCGGAGCGTGCGGAGATGCGGGAGCTTTCACTCAATATTCTGGATATAGCCGAAAATTCCGTAAAGGCGGGAGCGAAGCTTGTGCGTGTGACGGTGGAGGCCGTCCCGGCGGAAGACAGCCTCGTGCTGACGGTCTGCGATGACGGTAGCGGTATGGATGCGGAGATGGCGGCGCGCGCGGCGGACCCGTTCAGCACGACGCGTACGACGCGCAAGGTCGGACTCGGATTGCCTTATCTTAAGATGAACGCCGGGATGACCGGTGGGAGCATGGAGATAGAGTCGGAGGCCGGCAAGGGCACGAAGGTGACGGCGACCTTCGTGCTCGGTCACATTGACCGCGTGCCTCTCGGTGACATGGGCCAGACGATGGCTCTACTCGCAGGAGCAAACCCGGAAATGGACTTCGTATATGAGCTGTGCGTGCGTGGCGCGGAAGATGAGGACTTCATTTTGGATACGAGGGATATAAAAAGGATATTGGATGGAGTGCCGGTTTCGGAACCGGATGTGATGACCTATATCGCGTCATATGTGAATGAGAATACGAGAGGATTGTTGGAAAAATATAAAATATAAGTGTGGTTTTATTTGGCGGTCCCGGGCGTTCCCCGTTGCCGCCGCCCGTAGTGCAAATGGAGTAAGGAGTAAGGCAAACGATGAAAAGTCTTGAAGAATTGAAGGCGCTGAGGGACAAGCTGCAGAGCGATATGGCCCTCAGGGAGGATGGAGAGGACAAGATAAAGATCCTCGTCGGGATGGCTACATGTGGCATCGCGGCGGGCGCGCGCCCTGTTCTCACGGAGTTCGTGGATGAGATCGCGAAGCGCGGCCTGAGGAACGTACAGGTAGGGCAGACGGGTTGCATCGGTATCTGCCAGTACGAGCCAGTGGTCGAGGTGTTCGTACCGGGCCTGGAGAAAGTGACGTACGTCAAGATGACCCCTGACAAGGTCGCGAAGGTGGTGTCAGGCCATATCGTGGGTGGCGCCATCGTACAGGAATATACCATAGGTAGCGAGACCGCGTAAGGCGGGCCATAGTATGCCGGGCGGCGCGGCGGCGTGACTTCGCCCGTCCGGAGACAGGAGAGCATATATGTATAGGGCAAATGTATTGGTCTGTGGAGGTACGGGATGCACGGCTTCGGGTAGCGCTTCCGTGATAGAGTCCCTGAACGCGGGTATTGCGGCGCATGGCCTCGAGAAGGAGGTTCGCGTTGTGACTACGGGGTGTTTCGGGCTCTGCGAGAAGGGGCCCATAGTGGTCGTCTACCCCGAAGGGGCGTTCTATCAGAGCGTGACCGCGGACGACGCAAAAGAGATTGTGAGCGAGCACCTGCTGAAGGGCCGTATAGTCGGTCGTCTTCTATATCAGGATGAGACGGCGGGCGGAGGTGTCTCATCATTGAGCGAGACGGCCTTCTATAAGAAGCAGTTGCGCGTAGCGCTGAGGAACTGCGGGATCATAGATCCTGAGGATATCGGCGAGTACATAGCGGTAGACGGCTATCAGGCCCTCGGCAAGGCGCTTACGGAGTACACGCCGGAGCAGGTCGTGCAGGTGATCATAGACAGCGGGCTGCGCGGCCGTGGCGGGGCGGGTTTCCCGACCGGGCTCAAGTGGAAGTTCGCCGCCGCGAGCGAGGGTGACGAGAAGTACGTATGTTGCAACGCCGACGAGGGCGACCCCGGTGCGTTCATGGACCGCTCCGTACTCGAGGGTGACCCACACGCCGTCATAGAGGCTATGGCCATCGCGGGCTACGCCATCGGTGCGCGTCAGGGGTACGTGTATGTGCGGGCCGAATACCCGATAGCGGTCAGGCGCCTCGGCATCGCGATAGATCAGGCTAGGGAGATGGGCCTGCTCGGGGAGGACATCCTCGGCTCAGGGTTCGGCTTTGACCTCGATATCAGGCTCGGCGCGGGCGCGTTCGTCTGCGGCGAGGAGACGGCGCTTATGACCTCCATTGAGGGGCGCCGCGGTGAGCCGCGCCCGCGCCCTCCCTTCCCTGCGAAGGAGGGTGTGTTCGGTAAGCCTACGATACTGAACAACGTCGAGACCTACGCAAACATACCGCGCATCATCATGCTGGGCGCCGAATGGTTCTCATCGATGGGCACGGAAAAAAGCAAGGGGACGAAGGTGTTCGCCCTCGGAGGCAAGATCAACAACACGGGCCTCGTGGAGATACCGATGGGCACCACTCTCCGTGAGATCGTCGAGGAGATAGGTGGCGGCGTGCCAAACGGCAAGAAGTTCAAGGCGGCCCAGACGGGAGGCCCGTCTGGAGGCTGCATCCCCGCGGAGAAGATAGACGTCCCGATAGACTACGACAACCTGCTCGCCATCGGCTCCATGATGGGATCGGGCGGGCTCATCGTCATGGACGAGGACAACTGTATGGTGGACATCGCGAAGTTCTTCCTCGAGTTCACTGTTGATGAGAGTTGCGGGAAGTGCTCGCCGTGCCGCATAGGCACGCGCCGCATGCTGGAGATACTGACGCGCATCACGAGCGGCAACGCGGAGATGGACGACCTCGCCAAACTCGAAGAACTGTGCTATCACGTGAAGATGAACTCGCTCTGCGGTCTCGGGCAGACCGCCCCGAACCCGGTGCTTTCGACCATGCGTTATTTCAAGGATGAATACATAGCGCATATAGAGGATAAGACCTGCCCCGCGGGCGTCTGCAAGGAGCTGCTCTCATACACCATCTTGGCGGACAAATGCATCGGCTGCGGCATGTGCCGCAAAGTCTGCCCTGCGGAGGCTATATCGGGTGAGAGGAAAGAGGCCCATAGCATCGATACGAACAAATGCGTCAAGTGCGGGGCGTGTGAGACGGCGTGCAAGTTTAAGGCCGTCGTGAGGGCGTGAGCGGATATGAATGAAATGAGGCAAACGATGAGCGACAATACCGTAAACCTGAAGATAAACAACATAGAAGTCGCCGTGCCCGAGGGTACGACGATACTGGAGGCGGCGCGTTCGGTGGGTATAGAGATACCGACGCTCTGTTATCTGAAAGAGATCAACGAGATAGGCGCGTGCCGCATATGCGTAGTGGAGGTGAAGGGTCAGAGGAGCCTCGTCGCCTCGTGCGTATTCCCCGTAGCGGAAGGCATGGAAGTGCGGACAGCGTCGCCGCTCGTGCTGAAATCACGCAGGCTCACTCTCGAGCTCATACTATCGACGCACAAGAGGACCTGCCTGTCGTGCGTGCGCAGCGGCAACTGTGAGCTGCAGAGGCTGTGCAAGGAATTTCATGTCGAGGACGAGGAATTTTATGATGGCTTCAACAACGAATACGAGGTGGACGACTCGGCAGTGCATATGAAGCGCGACAACAACAAATGCATACTCTGCCGTCGTTGCGTCGCCGCGTGCGGCAAGTGGCAGTCCGTGTCCGTCATCGGGACGAATGACCGCGGATTTGATACCCACATAGGCTGCGCGTTCGATGAGGATCTCGGAGAGGTAGCGTGCGTGTCCTGCGGTCAGTGCATCGTGGTCTGCCCGACGGGGGCCATCTACGAGAAGGACCAGACGAACGAAGTATGGGATGCGCTCGCCGACCCGAACAAGCACGTCATAGTCCAGACTTCGCCGTCCACGCGCGTGACGCTCGGCGAGTGCTTTGACATGCCGGTGGGTACGAACGTTGAGGGCAAGATGGTCGCAGCGCTGAGGCGCCTGGGCTTCGACGGTGTTTATGACACCGACTTCGCGGCCGACCTAACCATCATGGAGGAGGCGCACGAGTTCGTGGAGCGCGTCAGCTCGGGCGGCACCCTGCCGATGATCACATCCTGCTCGCCCGGATGGGTGAAGTTCTGCGAGCACCAGTTCCCGGAGTTCATACCCAATCTTTCGACGTGCAAGTCGCCGCAGCAGATGTTCGGTGCGATAGCGAAGTCGTGGTACGCGGAGAAGAAGGGCATCGACCCCAAGGATATCTTCGTGGTCGGCGCCATGCCGTGCACCGCGAAGAAGTTCGAGGTCGGTCGTGACGCTGAGGAGACGTGGACGCAGGTAGACGTGGACATCGCCCTCACCACGAGGGAGATAGGGCGCATGATACAGCGCGCCGGCATACTGTTCACGGAGCTACCCGACGAGGAATTTGACAATCCGTTCGAGGAGGCCACAGGCGCCGCCGTGATATTCGGCGCTACGGGCGGCGTCATGGAAGCGGCACTTCGTACCGCCGCCGAGGAGATCACGGGGCAGGAGCTCCCGTCCGTCGACTTCGAGGAGGTGCGCGGCACGCAGGGTATCAAAGAGGCGACGTACAAGGTGGGCGACCTGACGGTGAACGTCTGCGTGGCGTCGGGGCTCTCAAACGCCCGCAGGGTGCTCGAGTCCGTGAAGCGCGGCGAGAAGGACTATCATTTCATAGAGATCATGGGCTGCCCCGGAGGCTGCATCAATGGCGGAGGTCAGCCCGTGCAGCCCGCCGCCGTACGCAACTTTGTGGATCTGAAAAAGGTCAGGGCCGCGAGCCTTTACGAGGCTGACAGGAACCTGCCCATACGCAAATCGCACGAGAGCCCGCTCATGAAAATGCTGTACAAGGACTACCTCGGGAAGCCTGGCTCGCCGCGCGCCCATGAGCTCCTGCATACGCATTATAAGAAGCGCGGCAGGCATTGAGACAGGTACGGCGCTGACCTTACCTCCTATATGATATTGCGCGTAGCATATGGCTCTCTGATCTGCAGGACAGAGGGCCATATATATTATGCTTGTATGCGATCAAATTATGCTATACTACTGATAGAGATTCTGGCTATAGGGAAAGGTGGCGCCGCGTTCAGCGCCGGATGACGGACAAGGCGATTCACGAACGGAGTATTGATATTGGACAAGCTATCGTATATAGCGCCAGCCAAGACAAAGCCATTGAGGGGTAAACATTTCTTCCTGCATTCCATCCAAGGCAAAATCATAGCCTTGCTCCTGTTATTTATGACATTGTCCCTGATATCATCATGGTTTACGGTCAACTATACGACGGATACCATCATGACGGGTGAGAAGGAAAAGAAGCTCATGGCGTTCGCATCCTTCCTCGACAAATATCTGGGTGACCGCAGCTATGACGATATCCTCGCGGAGCATGGCGCTACGGACGCCCCGCGCGAGGAACAGATCGCGGTTCTGAACGACACGTTGAAGGTGATTACCGACGAGGTGGCGGCGTCGGCCGAAGGGCTGGGCATAGGCTACTATTCGCGCGACTTGGACGCCATCATCACGTATGGGCCATCCTCCGAATACCAGGATACAGTGGGGACGCCGATAGCGAAAGATCATCCCGGCCGTATCGTGATGGAGACGGGCCGCGCTGCCGTAAAGAAGGGGACGATGGTGCGCGGAGACATCATGAACGCCATGCTTCCCATCAAGCGCGGCGGCAGGGTGATAGGCTATATATGGGCCAACGAACTGACGACGAAGATAGAGAAGGACTTTGACCGCATCACGGGCGGCATATTGCTGCTCACCTTCATCTTCTATATTATTTCCGTATTCGCCGCCGTCATACTGTTCCGCCGGACGATGCGGGACATCAGTAATATCGTCAAAGGTGTACGTGAGATGCGGTACGACCTCACGAAGAAGCTGGGTGGCACGGGTGGCGATATGGGCGAGGTGGTGGACAGCATCAACGCGATGGCGGATGGTATTCTGAAAGCCGAGAAAGAGCATGAGGCGCTCGTGATGGCCGAGGCCGCCAACAAGGCCCAGAAGGACTTCCTCGCGCGCATGAGCCATGAGATAAGGACTCCTATGAACGGGGTGATCGGCATGACAATCCTGGCGAAGTCCGCACCCACCGAGGAACAGCGGCTGGAATACATCGACAAGATACAGCTTTCCGCCTCCCTCCTGCTCGGCATCATCAACGATATCTTGGATTTTTCCAAAATCGAAGCGGGCAAGATGCAGGTTGAAAACGCGCCCTTCCATACGGCGAGGGTCATCGATACGGTCCGCGATATCATCAAGCCCAAGGCCGACGAGAAGGATCTCGACCTTGTCATTTCCGTCGGCGAGTCGGTACCCGATGCCATGAAGGGCGACGGTATGCGCCTCTCCCAGATACTGCTGAACCTTCTCGGCAACGCGATCAAATTCACGCAGGAAGGCTCGGTGACGCTGTCTATGTGGGCGGAGCCCGACGATGGCGATAGACTCCGGCTCCACTGCTCCGTGCGCGATACCGGTATAGGGATGAACGAAGAACAGTTGAGCAATATACTAAAGCCGTTTGCCCAGGCCGACAGTTCGACAGCCCGCAAGTTCGGTGGCACGGGGCTGGGACTGTCCATCTCCAAGGCGCTCACGGAGCTCATGGGAGGTTCACTGAGCATCAAGAGCGAAAGCGGTAAGGGTAGCGAGTTCTCGTTCTTCATCGTCGTGGAGCGGTATGATGATGATGACGAACAGGAGCAGGTAGCGGATAGCGATGCCGAGAGCCAGCGTTATGACGGCTATGATCTACTCATAGTGGAGGACAACGAGATCAACCGTATCATCGCTGATACCGTATTCTCCGAGCTGGGGTTCTCCGTCGATCTCGCGGAGGACGGCCAGCAGGGCGTCGAAGCCTTTACAGGCAAGCGCTACGACCTGATATTGATGGACATCCGTATGCCCGTGATGGACGGTTTTGAAGCGACGAAGGAGATACGGCGCATGGAGAAGGAACGCGAGGCTTCGGGCGAGGGCGCCGCGCCCGTGCCGATCATCGCCATGACCGCCAACGCCATGCAGGAGGACCGCGAGCTCAGCCTGAGCTCCGGCATGGACGCGCATATAGCCAAGCCCATCAACATAGGCGAGGTGAAGTCCGTGCTATACGACGTCCTGATAAGATCCCGATAGACGTCCCCTTGGTGATTTGTAACGAAATTGAAGCCCTTTAAGCAGCGCGCGGTAAATAGAAACCGCCAGTTGGAAGACTGCCGCGGCGGCTCTCTTTTTGTTGTATAATTATAAAAATCTATGTATAATTATAAACAGTTAAAGCGTAGACGGCACGGAGGATTCATGGAAGGTCTGATATATCTCGGAGATGGCACGGCCTACAGAGGCAAGGGTTTCGGCTCGGTGGCGACGAACGTCGGCGAGCTCGTGTTCAACACGTCCATGACGGGTTATCAGGGTATACTGACGGACCCGTCATACATGGGGCAGGTCATCAATATGACTTACCCGCTCATCGGCAATTACGGAGTGAGTGAGATCGACAGCCAGAGCGGACGCGTTCACGCGTTCGGGTTTGTGACGCGCGACATCAGCTTCCGGCCGTCGAACAGATGCAGTGTCATGACTCTCAGCGAATGGCTCAAGGAGCAGGGCGTACCGGGTGTGTACAATGTAGATACGCGCGCGATAACGAAAAAAATCAGGACGGATGGCACGGTGCCATGCGTCATATCGAGCGAGGGGATCACCGAAGGCGACGCGCGGCTGCTGCTTGAAGGCGCTGGGGATATACTGCGGGACGACTATATGACGGAAGCCGGCACAAATGAGGTCGTAAAGTTCCCGTCGGGTGATGGCGCGCGCGTCGCCGTGTATGACTTAGGCGTCAAACGCAACATTATACGGGGGTTCACAGATCGCGGATGCGAGGTTTTTCTCTTTCCATACGGATCTACGCCGGAAGACATCATGAAGGTGAGCCCGGACGGTTTGTTCCTTTCCAACGGCCCCGGTAACCCGGAGATGGCGGAGGCGGGCATAGAAACGGCGCGGGCCCTCATAGGCAAGCTGCCCATATGCGGCATCTGCATGGGTCATCAGGTCATCGCGCTGGCTTTCGGTGGCAGGACGTACAAGCTCAAGTTCGGGCATCGCGGCGCAAACCATGGCGTGAAGGACCTGGAAAGCGGCAGGAGCGCCATCACCTCGCAGAACCACAGCTTTGCGGTGGATCCTGAGAGCATAGAGGCGGGTGGGCTCGCCGTGACGCACGTGAACCTGAACGACGGAACGGTCGAGGGCATGCGCCACAGGGAGCTGCCCGTGTTCTCGGTTCAGTACCATCCGGAGGGCTCTCCTGGGCCGAACGACTCTGAGGGCCTGTTCGACAGGTTTATCGAAATGTTCCGCCCGGCGGGGAAAGGCGGTGCGGCCCATGCCTAAGGACCATTCACTGAAGAAAGTCCTCATGATAGGCTCCGGTCCGATCATCATCGGGCAAGCGGCTGAGTTTGATTATGCGGGCACGCAGGCGTGTAAGGCCATACGCGAGGAAGGCATAGAATGCGTCCTCGTAAACAGCAACCCCGCTACGATCATGACCGACCCCGGCATTGCGGATAAGGTATATATCGAGCCGCTCACGGAGGAAGCGCTCGAGACGATCATAGGGAGAGAGCGGCCGGGTGGCCTGCTCGCGGGCTTCGGCGGCCAGACGGGGCTGAACCTAGCTATGGAGCTTGAGAGGAAGGGTGTCCTAGAGCGGTACGGTGTGCGCCTGCTCGGAGTCAAGGAGGAGAGCATACGCCGCGCGGAGGACCGCGATGAGTTCAAGCAGCTCATGCAGGCGATAGGCGAGCCGATACCGGATAGCGTCATAGCTACTACGCTCGGCGAATGCGAGGACTTCGTGGGCAGGGTGGGTTATCCCGTCATCATTCGCCCTGCGTACACGCTGGGAGGTACGGGCGGCGGCATAGCGGCGGATTATGGGGAACTGACGATCCTCGCTGAACGCGGCATGGAAAACAGCGCAATAGGCCAGATACTGCTCGAAAAGTCCGTGGCGGGCTGGAAGGAGATCGAGTACGAGGTCATGCGCGACGCCAAGGACAACTGCATCACGGTCTGCGGCATGGAGAACTTCGACCCTGTGGGGGTGCATACTGGGGATTCGATCGTGGTTGCGCCCATACAGACATTGCGCGACTACGAGTATCAGATGCTGCGCGACGCGGCATTGCGCATCATACGCAGCCTCGAGATTGAGGGAGGCTGCAACGTCCAGTTCGCGCTCGACCCTGATACGAGCGAGTACATAGTGATAGAGGTGAATCCCAGGGTGAGCCGCAGCTCTGCCCTCGCGTCGAAGGCGGCCGGCTACCCCATCGCCAAGCTCGCCGCCAAGATAGCCCTCGGCTACAGCCTCGATGAACTGAAAAATTACGTGACGGGCGAAACGTCCGCGTGTTTCGAGCCGACGCTCGACTACTGCGTGGTGAAATTCCCAAAGTGGCCTTTCGACAAGTTCAAGACAGCTTCTCGCAAACTCGGGACACAGATGAAGGCCACGGGCGAGGTCATGGCGATATCGCGCACGTTCGAGAGCGCGCTGCTCAAGTCGATCACCTCGCTGGAGATAGGGCTCGAAGGCATGCGCGTGCCGCGCATCATGGGGATGGGGGACGACGAACTAATCGAGAAGATCAAGCTTCGCGACGACGAGCGCATATTCGCCATAGCCGAGGCTATGCGGCGCGGCAGGGCGCGGAGCGGTGAGGACGAGCGTTTCACGCGCGACGCCATCCACGAGCTTACGAAGGTGGACAGGTGGTTCCTGTACAAGGTCGACCGCATCGTGAAGATGGAGAATACGCTCGCGGAGCGCGGGATAGACGCGGAGATACTGCGCGAGGCCGAGGAGATCGGGTTCACTGACAATGAGATACTCGCGTTGTCCGGAGCGCCGCGCGAGGTGCTGACCGACATACGCGTCTACCACGATATTTTCCCCGTGTACAAGGTGGTCGATACCTGCGGCGGCGAGTTCGAGGCTGTCACGCCCTACTATTATTCGTGCTTCGACGAGGAGGACGAGGGCCGTGTGACGAACTCGCGGAAGATACTCGTGGTCGGGTCGGGCCCGATACGGATAGGGCAGGGCATCGAGTTTGACTACTGCTGCGTGCAGGGCGTATGGGCCATCAAGGACCTCGGCTATGAGGCCATCATCATAAACAACAACCCCGAGACGGTCAGCACGGACTTCGACACGTCCGACAAGCTCTACTTCGAGGCCCTGCACATAGACGACGTTATGAATGTGATCAAGAAAGAGAGGCCGGACGGCGTTATCCTCCAGTTTGGCGGACAGACATCGCTCAATCTTGCCGAGGACCTGAACAGGCGCAGCATACGCATACTGGGTACGTCGTTTGACAGCATAGACCTCGCCGAGGACAGGCAGAAGTTCTCGGAGCTCCTGGAAGGCCTCGGCATACCGACGCCGCCGGGCCGCTCCGTCACGGACATCGCCCAGGCGCGGGAGGCCGTAGGCGCGCTCGGCTACCCCCTCGTCGTGAGGCCGTCCTACGTCATCGGCGGCCGCTCCATGCAGGTCGTGTACTCGGACGACGAGCTCATGGAATACCTCACGGAAGCAGTGTCTCTCGACGCGGAGCGTCCCGTCCTCATCGACAGGTACATAGAGGGCAAGGAAGTCGAGGTGGACGCGATAGCAGACGGCGACGACATACTCATACCCGGCATCATGGAGCATATAGAGCGCACGGGCGTACATTCCGGCGATTCGAGCTCCGTCTATCCACCGCACACTATCCCGGAAGATGTGCAACGCAAACTCGTCAGCTACACGAGCCGCATCACGAAGGCCCTCGGCGTAGTCGGCCTCCTGAACATACAGTACGCCTACGACGGCAGGGACATATTCGTCATTGAAGTTAATCCGAGGGCTTCGCGCACCGTGCCCATCATGAGCAAGGTGACGGGAGTGCCCATGGTGCGGCTCGCCGTCGGCGCAATGCTCGGCGAGAAGCTCGCGGATTCGGCATGGGGCACGGGTCTCTATCGCAAGATGCCGTTCTCAGCCGTCAAGATGCCCGTGTTCTCGAACGCGAAGCTTACGGACGTGGATACCGCCGTGGGCCCCGAGATGAAGTCCACAGGCGAGATACTCGCGATAGACGAGACCTACGAGAAGGCTGTGAACAAGGGGTTCATAGCCACGGGTCTGACCATCCCGACCGAAGGCGGCGTGTATATCAGCCTCCGTGAACACGAACGCACGGCTGCCACGGCGGATATCATCCGTGGCTACGCGGACGCGGGCTTCTCCCTCTGCGCCTCGCCGGGCACTGCCGCGTACATCAGGGATCATGGCATGGGTTGCGAATCCTGCGCCCGCGCAGATGTGGAGAGGGCTATAGATGAAGGGCGGCTGGCGGTGGTCATAAATGTGCCGCGCGAGATGAATATCGTGGATCGCGACTCGTTCGCGATACGTCGCTATGCCACGGAGCGCGGACTGCCCGTGCTGACATGCATTGATACGGCGGAAGCCTTCCTCATCGCGATAGGAGCAAAACTCGCCGGTCGGAAAGCCGTCTACCGCACCTTGGAGGAGTATACGGCGGTCCATTGACATCCGGTGTATAATTACTTCCATGGAAACTGTGAATGATCTCAATCCGATGCAGAGGGAAGCGGCGCTTCATACAGAGGGGCCGTTGCTCGTACTCGCGGGCGCGGGCTCAGGCAAGACGGGCACGATGACGCACCGCATAGCCCATCTCATCAAGGATAAGGGCGTAGACCCTTACAACATCTTCGCCGTCACCTTCACGAACAAGGCGGCGGCCGAAATGAGGGACCGCGTTGAGACGCTCGTGGGAGAGGGCGTGCGTATGTGGATACTGACCTTCCACGCAGCATGCCTTCGCATACTCAGAAAGCACGCGGACCTCATCGGCTACCGCACGGACTTCACGATTTACGACCCTGCCGACCAGAAGGTTGTGGCGAAGAACTGTGTGAGGGAGCTCGGTCTCGATGAAAAGAGATACTCGCCGGCCTACGTATTGAGCGTGATAGGGAAGTGCAAGGAGAGGGGCAAGACGGCTGCGGACTTCGAGGCGGAGCCGTCGGGTACGATGCAGCACGACAGTCTTGCGGAGATATACCGGCTTTACGAGGAGACTCTGAAGGGCAACAACGCGATGGACTTCGGGGACCTCATCATGCGGACGGTATTCCTGCTTGAGCGTCATCCGGAAGCGCTGGCGGAGTATACGCGCAGGTTTCGCTACATCATGGTAGACGAATATCAGGATACGGATCCCATGCAGTACCGTTTCATAAGGTTGCTCGCGGGCGGCTACGGCAATATCTGCGTCGTAGGCGACGACGACCAGTGCATCTACGAATGGCGTGGCGCGGACATCACGAACATCTTGAATTTCGAGAGGGATTTTCCCGGGGCAAAGGTCATCAAGCTCGAACAGAACTATCGCTCCAACGCAAATATCCTGGGCGGCGCAAACTCGGTCATCGCCAACAACGCGGGACGCAAGGGCAAGGCGCTGTGGACGGAACGCGAGGGCGGCGACAAGATCATCTTTGAGAGAACATACGACGAGAGAGAGGAGGGGCGTTACGTGGCGCGGGAGATAGAGCGCTGTGTGGGCGACGGATATAGCTACCGTGACATAGCGGTGCTCTACCGCACGAACGCGCAGTCGCGCGCCTTTGAGGAGGCGTTCTCCGTTGCGCGCGTCCCGTACCGCGTGCTCGGCGGTGTCAGGTATTATGATCGCAAGGAGATCAAGGACATGCTCGCCTACATGCGTCTGGTTCAGAATCAGTCGGACGACCTGGCGTTGGTGCGCGTGATCAACGAACCCAGACGCGGTGTTGGCGAAAAGAGCCTCGCAAAGGTCAGGGCTTACGCGGACGCGAGCGGGCAGAGCCTGTTTGAGGCTTTCTCGGACGAGGACGCGCTCATGAGTCTTTCGGCTCGCGCTCGCGCGGCGGTCATCTCCATGGAACTCGCGATCAGGAGGTATTCGGACGGCGATCACAACATACAGGAGATCTATGACGGCCTGATGACCGACACGGGTTACGTCGCCGCGCTCGAGGAACAGAACACGGTGGAAGCCGAGCGCCGCGTCGAGAACCTGCTGGAGTTCAAGAGCGTCATCATGGAGTACGAGGAATCGGAGCCGGGCATCACCCTGTCCGAGTTCATGGAGAAGATAGCGCTCATCTCCGATATAGACAACCATGACCGTGAGGAGGACGCGGTCGCGCTCATGACTCTGCACAGCGCCAAGGGTCTCGAGTTTCCCGTAGTGTTCATGCCGGGCATGGAGGACGGGCTTTTTCCCTCAGGCCGGGCCATAGAGGAATCGGGCAGGATAGACGAGGAACGCCGCCTATGCTATGTCGGCATGACGCGCGCCAAGGAGAGGCTGTACATGATACGCGCGCAGGAGCGGACGCTGTACGGCCGCCGCGACATGACAATGGAGTCCCGCTTTCTCAGGGAAATCGACCGGGAATATCTTGAGGGAGCGGAAAAGATAGGTTCCGACACCACGGACTATTTTCATGGTGCCATGGGCGGAGGGGACGGATTTGCTTCGGCGGAGGTGTTCCGCCCCTTCGACCTTATCGGCGGGATCAGGAAAGAGGTCGCCAGAGCCCATAAACGCGAGGACGGCGGCGGAATGTCCGGTGGCGCGCCATTCGCCGCCGGTGACAAGGTGCGCCACAACACATTCGGGGACGGTGTTGTCCTTGAGTCCGACGGTAGCGTCGTCACCGTCATGTTCGGCTCCGTCGGCAAAAAGCGCCTGGCGGCAGGCATCGCGCCGATGGAGAAGATCTGAATATGAATTTACAGCTTCGTTTTTGCTGATGGATATCAGGGCGGGCTGGGTGTGAATTGTGTAAATATCGGAGCGCCTATGTGTGTTGCGTGCGACCCCCGGACAGCATATCATGGCATTACCGCGCGGCAGGAAGCGCGTTGGCTGAACCGAACGAAGCAAACGGATAGAGACTGGAAATACGCAAGACCGATAAGAATATCCGGAACACTCGCGGCGAAGCTGCTACGTAGATCCCGCCGCGTGGTTATTTGTGGCCATATCGGCGCTGCCTTAACCAGCTTTTCCTTAATTAAAGGTCTACGCTTCTATGATAAAATATCTTTATGAATAAAGCAGGCAAGGACGGTTTGAATAGCGCACACGCCGTAGGCGATGCGGCTAGCGGTTCGGACGGCAGGGTAGCGCGCATGAAGGAACTCGTGCGCGTTCTCACGGAAGCGGCTGGAGCGTATTACGGCGAAGATCGCGAGATCATCCCCAATATCGAATACGACAGGATGTACGACGAACTCGCCAAGCTCGAAGCTGAGACGGGTATCGCGCTCGCGGGTAGCCCGACGCGGAGGGTGGGCTACGAGCCAGCGTCCGGGCTCGATAAGGAAGCCCACGCCGCACCTATGCTCTCCCTCGACAAGACGAAGGATCCCGCTACACTGGCTGAATGGCTCGCGGACAAGGACGGCCTGCTCTCGTGGAAGCTCGATGGCCTGACGATCGCGCTAACGTACCGTGGAGGGGAGCTTGTCAAAGCCGTGACGCGCGGCGATGGCACAGTCGGTGAAGTCGTCACGAACAACGCGAAGACCTTCAGCAATGTGCCATTGCGCATACCATATGCGGATGAGCTTCTGTTGCGCGGTGAGGCGGTGATCCGGTATTCCGACTTTGAAAAGATCAACGACGGGATAGAGGATGTGGACGCCAAATACAAGAACCCCCGCAATCTGGCGAGCGGCAGTGTCCGGCAGCTTGACCCTGCCGTCACGGCGAGCAGGCGCGTGAGGTTCTATGCCTTTGCCCTCGTCGCACCTCTCGATGATTTCCGTACGCGTGCGGATCAGATGGAGTTCCTTGCGGCGCAGGGATTTGAGACGATAGAGTACCGCAAGGTGAACGCGTCCACCATAGGGGATGAGGTGAAGCGTTTCGCGGGGAGTGCCGCGAGGTGCGATCTGCCGTCGGACGGGCTCGTTCTCGTCTTTGACGACGTCGCCTACGGCGAGAGCCTCGGCCGGACGGCGAAGTTCCCGCGCGACGCGATAGCCTTCAAGTGGGCGGACGAACTTGCCGATACGACATTGCGTCTGATCGAGTGGAGCGCGTCGCGCACGGGGCTCATCAACCCTATAGCCGTATTTGACCCGGTTCATATCGAAGGGAGCACGGTCAGCCGCGCGAGCGTGCACAACATCAGCATCATGGAGGAGCTCGCGCTCGGCATAGGCGACAGCATCCGCGTGTACAAGGCAAACATGATCATCCCGCAGATCGCGGAGAATCTCACGCGCAGCGGCACGGAACGCCCGCCCGCCTCCTGCCCCGTCTGCGGCACAGGCACGGAGCTGCAAGGTACGGGCGGCGTCAGGACGCTGCACTGCCCGAACCCGGACTGTCCCGCAAAGAAACTGAAGTCATTCGGTCATTTCGTCGGGCGGTCCGCGATGAACATCGAGGGCCTTTCGGAATCAACTCTTGAGAAGTTCATAGCGGCGGGTTTCATCCATGAGTTCGCCGACATATTCCGGCTCGCCGCGCATAGGGACGCCATCGTGGAGATGGAAGGGCTCGGGGAGAAGTCATACGAAAACCTGATCGCCGCGACGACCTCCGCCTCCGCGAAGGTGAGCCGCGTCAGGCTGCTGAACAGTCTCGGCATCCCGGGCATCGGCTCCGCGAACGCGCGCCTCATCTGCCGCGCCCTCGGGTGGGACTGGGATGCGATTATATCCGCGTCCTACGACGAGCTCGTGAACATAGACGGTATCGGAGACGTTCTCGCGGACGGCTACGTGCGGTGGTGGTCGGACGAGCGGAACCGTCGGATTGCGGAAGGCCTCCGCGTGCTCGTGACGCTCGACCCTGATGAAGTCACCGATGCTAAGACGCCCGGCGCCCGACCGTCCCTGGACGGCCTGACCTTCGTCGTCACGGGTAGCCTTGAGACCTATGCAAACCGCGACGATCTGAAAGAACGCATCGCGGGCGCGGGCGGCAAGGTCACTGGCTCGGTCAGCGAAAAAACGGACTATCTCATCAACAACGACATACATTCATCCTCGTCGAAGAACAGGAAGGCGAAACATCTGGGTGTGAAAATAATTACAGAAAAAGAAATAAATGCTATGCTGGATGGCCAGAAGGAGGCAGATGAGATGCTGGGCGGCCAGAAGGAGGCAGACGTCACGCCGGATGATGGAGATGCTGGAGAATGACGCGCAATGTCCTCATAACCGTCGAGTACGATGGTAGCGCGTTTCACGGCTGGCAGGCGCAGCCCGGCGTCCGCACCGTGCAGTCCGCGCTGGAGGAGGCTCTCGCCCGCGTCAGCGGCGAAGATGTGCGTCTGAACGGGGCCTCGCGCACAGACGCGGGCGTGCACGCCCGCGGCCAGGCCGCCTCATTCACCGGGGATTTCGGCATCCCCGCGTGCCGTGTTCCTGTAGCCGCCAACAACCTGCTCGAGGGCGTGCGCGTGCTCGCCGCCATAGATGTGCCGGAGGGCTTTCACGCCAGGTTTGACGCGCTTGGCAAGACCTACGTCTACCGCGTGGCGGCGAGCCGGGAGCCGGATATTTTTTTGCGAAACTACCGTTATTTCTTGAATGAAAGCCCGGATAAGAGTAAGATGGAAGCGGCGGCGGAGTGCCTCGTCGGTACACATGATTTCGCGGCATTCCGCACCACAGGCGGCGCCGGGAGCGCGGGCTCCGTCAGGACGATTACCGGGATCGACATAGCGCAGCATGACGGGACAGACACCCAAAGCGGCGCTATCGTCGAAACGGAGATACGCGTCACCGGCGGGGGGTTTATGTACAACATGGTTCGCATCATCGTCGGGACGCTCGTCGAAGTGGGTCTCGGTGTGAGAGAGCCAGGGAGCGTAGCGGTCGCACTGGAGTCGCTGACGAGAGCGAGCGCGGGCCACATCGCTCCGGCGGGAGGGCTGTATCTTGAACGCGTTTACTATGAGCATGGGAGGATGGATTCCTCTATGCCCGGCCAATCGTGACCTATGCGGGTACATCCCGCAAAGGTACGCAGGGAAACGGAGAAAGTAAATTGGCAGGAATATACGATTCGACTCAGGCGCCGCGGGTCTTTGTGGATTCAGCGGCAGCGTATATATACGTAGTGGATTACCACACCGATGAGATACTCATGGCCAACGAGTACTATGCGCGCAACCTCGGCGTCGCGCGCGAACGCCTCGAGGGATCAAAGTGCTGGGAATTTGCCATGGGGAAGGATGAAGGCAGATGCCCGTTTTGTCCTCGTTCGTTCGCGGTTGGCAGTGACGGCAGCCCGGATGTGAACCCGCATTCCAACGAAGGCTACAACCCCACGCTCGGCATCTACGGCAAGGTGACGGCCAGGGCCATAGACTGGATAGACGGTCGCATGGCCCACATCATCACGGTCACAGATGAGAGCAACGAGAGAATACTTCGTGAGGAGCTTTTGCAGCTCGCCTATTACGATAGGCAGATGGGCATACCGAACCAGGCCAGACTGGAGAAGGACCTTCAGGAACGCGGGGAGGGGAACTTCTGCATTATCGCGTTCGATTATATTGCATTCAGGCACATCAACGACGCGTACGGACGTCCCTCGGGCGACGCGCTTTTGAAGAAGGTCATAGAGTGGATACGCAGCTTCGACATAGCGGGCTTCGAGGTCTATCGCGTTGAGGGCGATCAGTTCTGTATACTTCTGGATAATGCAGACATGATGAGCGCTAGCGGGCTCGCCGACAGGATCCGCGAGAGGTTTCAGGAGCCGTGGGACGTCGGAACCTCGGACGAGAGCTCCTTCATCACGGCGCGCGTATCCGTCTGCGTCATAGACGGTCGTACGGGTTTTGAAAGCCCGATGCAGATATTGTCGATCATCGAGCGCACCCTGCACATCTCGAAGGAGAGCGGTACGGTCGCGCTCTACGATCAGGAGATGGACTCCATTCTGAAGAAGGATATCGAACTTGAGGTCAGCCTCAAGAACAGTGTGACGGACGGCATGAAAGGCTTTGAGGTATATTTTCAGCCGATAGTGCATTCAAAAAAAGGTACGTGGCAGGGAGTGGAGGCTCTCGCGAGGTGGAACAGCCCCGAGTTCGGACGCGTGCCCCCTCTCGTATTCATCAAGATGGCCGAGCAGACCGGACTCATCAACACCATAGGGCAGTGGGTGCTCGACAGGGCGGTAGGAGTCTGCTCTGAGCTGAAGCTACAAGAGGTGGACGATTTCTTCCTCGACGTCAATCTTTCGCCGCTCCAGATGTCGGACGAGAACCTGGTGTCCAAGGTACTGATGTCCCTTCAAAAACATGGATTCCCAGGCTGCAATCTCGCGCTCGAGATCACCGAGAGCGAGGAGATGGACGACGGCGGCTATTCGCAGACCATCGTCGAGAGGCTGCGCACACTCGATATCAAGATCGCCCTCGACGACTTTGGTACGGGCTATTCCAACTTCAACAACCTCAAGTTCATGCCCGTCGGCATACTCAAGACGGAGAAGCAGTTCATCGACGATATCGTCGTGGACGAGTACCAGCAGTTCCTTTCGTATGTGCTTGTGGAGCTGGCCCACGCCGCGGACATGAAGCTCATCGCTGAGGGTGTCGAGACTCCTGAGCAGATGAAGGAGCTCATGAAGAACGGTGCGGACTACTTCCAGGGCTATCTGTTTGCAAAGCCGCTGTCGGCGGACGACCTCGCCGCGCACAAAGACCGTTTCTTTGAACCTGACCCGATATTTGAACTGACCAGGCAAGAGGAGAAGACAACATGAGTACAGATATTTTTCAAGACAGCATAACGTTTTTCGACAGCGCCATGGGTACGCAGCTCATGGACGCTGGAGCGTTGCCGGCCGGAGCGAGCTCCGAGCGCGCGAACATAGAAGCCCCTGATGTGGTGACGGACATCCACAGGCGCAACATCGAAGCCGGTTCGGATATCATCACGACGAACACATTCAGCGTGCATATCGGCGATGGCACGCGCGGTGACGATCCCGTAGCCGCCGAGGCGGCGCTGCGTGCCGGCGTCAGGCTCGCAAAGAAGGCCGCGGCGTCCGCTACGGGCGGCAGACGCGTGCTCACAGCTTTGGACATCGGCCCGGTCGGGGACATCATAGAGCTCACGAGCAGCCTCACGCACGCGGATGCTACCGGGATGTTCGCGCGCGCCGCCGCCATAGGCGCGGAGGAAGGGGCTGACCTCATTCTCATAGAGACCATGTCCGACCTGGCGGAGGCGATGGACGCCATCATCGCGTCAAAGGCCGGGACCTCCCTCCCCGTCATATGCTCGATGACCTTCAGCGAAGGAGGCCGCACGTTCATGGGCGTATCGCCCGAGGATTTCGTGGAGGCCGCGCTGGGCGCCGGTGCGGACGCGATCGGCGCGAACTGTACGCTCGGCCCCTCCGAAATGATCTCGATAGCCAAGACTCTGGTCGCGGCCGCCGGCAAGGACGTGCCCGTCCTCATACAGCCGAACGCCGGCCAGCCGCAGATGAGGGGCACGGAGGTCTATTACGACATGACGCCAGAGGTGTTTGTACACGGTATGATGGCGATGGTAGAAGCGGGCGTCAGCATTGTAGGTGGCTGCTGCGGAACAACGCCTGAGATGATAGCGCGGCTGAAGGAGAGAGCCAATGGAACGGCCTAGCTGGGACGAATATTTTATGGGCATAGCGAAGCTGACATCCGAGCGGTCGACATGCCTCAGGCGCCAGGTAGGCGCCGTCATAGTACAGGACAAGCAGATAGTCGCCACAGGGTATAACGGCGCGCCCAAAGGCATCGCCCACTGTGATGAGAAGGGCGGTTGCCTGCGCGAGAAGCTCGGCGTGCCGTCCGGCGAACGCCAGGAACTCTGCCGCGCCCTGCACGCGGAGCAGAATGCTATCGTACAGGCCGCCACATCCGGACAGAGCATCGAAGGCGCGACCATCTACATTACGCACCAGCCGTGTGTGATATGCGCGAAGATGATCATCAACGCCGGCATACGCAAGATCATCGTGAACGAAGGCTATCCCGACAAGCTCGCTGTGGAGATACTGGATGAAGCCGGCCTGAAGATAGTGAACATGGGACATTAAGGCATTATTGAATAAAACCCCTACCAATGTATGCCAAGATAAAAAAGGGCGCGGAGCCATATGACCGACATAGAGATATTACGAATTATAACAGCAGCGTGCATCGTCATACCCTTTCTCGTCACCCTTGCGGCCACGCCTCTGAGCATGCGCGCCGCGGTCCGTATCGGGGCGATAGACATCCCTAAGGACAAACGCAGGATGCACGACAGGCCCGTGCCGTGTTTTGGCGGTATGGCCCTGTTCATAGGCGTCACAGTTACGCTTCTGCTCATCAAAAATGGCTTTTTTCAGCGAACCTTCCTGTTTGACAACTATAGCGGCGTGTCCGCGGACAAGATCGACGGGCTCATCGCGGGCGGGGCGGTCATATTCGCGGTCGGCGTCATAGACGATGTGCGCGGCATGCGCCCCCTGGTCAAGCTCGCCACGCAGATAGTCGGAGCTGGCGTCGCGTTTGCCTTCGGCGTGCGCATGGACACCGTCAAGCTGCTCGGCCTCGACCTGGCCGGCGGCTCGCGGGAGCATCTCATCATCAGCTTCATCATAACAGTGATCTGGATAGTCGCCATCGTCAACATGATCAACCTAATTGACGGTATGGACGGGCTCGCCGCCGGCGTTGTGGGCATATCCTCGCTCGCGATAGCCTATTCAGGATATATACACGGATACTACGACCTCACGCTGGGGATGTGTACCATAGCCGGATCTTCGTTCGGCTTTCTCCCGTTCAACTTCTACCCCGCCAAGAGCTTCATGGGAGACGGCGGTGCGATGTACCTCGGATTCATGCTCGCAACTGTGTCCGCCATGAGCCAGGGCAAGAGCGCCACCATCGTCGCAATCATCGTGCCCGTCCTCGTCCTCGGCGTACCCCTGTTCGACGTGGTATTTGCCGTATTCAGGAGGGCGTTGCGTGGCCAGTCCATACTTGCCGCCGACAAAGGGCACCTCCACCATCAGATTTCCCACATAGGCATGGGACAGCGTCGCACCGTCGTCACTCTTTACGGCATCACGAGCGTCATGGGCGTTGCGGCCATACTCCTGAGCCGCGGCCTCGTCCTCGAGTCCATCTTCCTGTTCTGTGTCGCCATCCTATTTATCATCGTCCTCATCTGGAAATGGAACGTGAAAAAATGATCCGCCTCTTGCGGGGCGCCGCGCGTGTGGTATATAATATCTTTCAATCAATTAGCCCTGATACTGATATCAGCGCTAATTGCCGGGGTTATAAATGAATATAGCTATAAAAGGAACACTCAAATACGCCGCTTTTGTGGGCGTTGCCGTGGCTTTGGCGACATTGCCGCTTGGCGTCCACGGACACTGGCTGCCCTTTGCAGCCGGCCTCGCGTGCGGGATCGGCGCATCGATGGCCGGCTTTGCCGTCATGTACCGCTTCATAGAGGCGGCGGGGGCCGCGGGCGGCAGAAGCTTCGCGTTCACCGGTATAGGTCTCAAATTCTTTATTTATATAGGGGCCATGTTCACGATGACAGCGCTGTTCGGGCTATGGCCCGGCATCGGCACGGCGGCGGGTTGCCTCACCATGCCCGTCGCGATCATCATCCGAAACGCAGCCCTTCCGCATCTGCGCGCCATGCGTGGACAGGCGCCCGAAGACGCGGATAGAGAGTACATCTACGAAACGCATACGCGCGGGGCGGACGGCGCCCTGCGCTATGTTTTTATACGCGGCTCCTACATGGAGACCGCGTCCAAAGGCCGCGTCTACATGACGCACAGAAGATTCCGAAAGCTCGTGGCCATACGCCGCGCGTCAGAAGGAGAGGCGGGGCGCGCATGAAGGAGGGACTGGGCGCGAGGGTGATATTTCGCGTAGTCGGCGGACCGTTCGACGGTCTCGAGATATCGGAAACTGTGATATGGGCCGTCATCATCGCGATAGGTCTCATCATCTTAGGAGTCCTTGCCGGCAGGAAGCTCGAACGCTACCCGCGCGGGCTTCAGGCCGTGGCCGAGCTGATAGTCGAGTACGTGTACAAATTCGTCCGCGACACCATGGGCAAGCGCAACATGTCCTATGCACCCTACATAGGCACGCTGTTCCTTTTCCTCCTTTTCGGCAACATGCTCGGCCTGCTCGGGTTCCGCCCCACCACGGCGGATATGAACATGACCTTCGCGATGGCCGGGCTCGTATTCATCATCATACAGGTCAGCGCGATACGTTCGCAAGGCGTCATTCACTACCTGAAACACTTCGCCGAGCCATATCCGTTCATGATACCCATCAAGATTTTGGAAGAATTTACCTTTCCCATCAGCCTCGCCTTCCGCATCTTTGGCAACATACTCGCCGGAGTCATCATCATGGAGCTCGCGATGGAGGGCCTGAAGTCTATCTCACTGGAGACGTTGCACCTGCCGTTTCCTCTGCTCCAGGCCGTCCTGCCGCTCCCGCTGAACGTGTTCTTTGATATATTCGAGCCCATCCTGCAGGCTTTCGTGTTCACTATGCTGACTATGGCGTTCATATCGAAGGCCATAGTGGCGCACCCCGGTCCCGACGACGAGGGCGACATCCCGGAGCCCGGACCGGACGCGTCGTTCAGTGAGGAAGACCTCATCGTCGGCGGTGCGGACTACAGCGAAGTGCGCAGCTATGGCGAGCGGCACGCGGGCTAGGTGCGGACGGGATGTGTGTGTATGGTATATAATAGCAAAGGCAAGTAAGCTATTGCGTAGGATTTTTCATCTGCGGCTAGGCGCGTGAGCATATGCGCAGTGCCGTGTACATAGACGTACACAAGCAAGCATATGCGAGGGGCAACAACGCCACAGATGAAAAAGGCAAGCAAGCAAAGGAGAAGATTATGACAACAACAGGCATATCCCCCCAGGCATTCGTCCTCGGCATGTCGGCTCTCGGCGCCGGCATCGCTATGATCGTGGGCTTCGGCGTAGGCATCGGGCAGGGCATCGCCACGAGCAAAGCGCTCGAAAGCATCGCGAGGCAGCCCGAGGCGAAGGGCGACATCATGACGACGCTGTTCATCGGTCTTGCGATGACGGAGACGTCTGTCATCTTCGCTCTCATTATCGCGATAGTGCTCGTGTTCAGCAACCCGCTCGTCGGTATGCTTTCGTAGGTCGGGCGTGCGTTGCGATTTAGCCGGTAAGACCAGATGATTGCCGCAAAGATAGAGTTGGTACAGCCGCTCATAGGCTTCAACAGCGGGACCCTCGTAATGGTGTTTATCACCTTCTGCGTGCTCCTTCTCATACTCAAAAAGTTCTTTTGGGACAAGGTCAGGACGTTCATGCAGGCTCGTGAGCAGAAGATCATCGACGAGTTCGACAATGCCGCGGAGGCCAATCGCGTGGCGAACGCGAGGCTCGACGAGTACAGCGCGAAGATAGCGGACATAGGCTCCGAACGTCGCGACATCCTCGCCGAGGCAAAGCGTCGGGCCGACGAAAACGCGCAGGAGATCATCAGGCAGGCGGAGGAAAAGGCCCGACAGATCGTGGATAAGGCGGGTGAGCAGATCGAGTACGAAAAGGAACGCGCTCTGTCCGAAATGCGCGAGCAGATAGGGATGCTCGCGGTCTACGCCGCCGAGAAGATCATCGAAAAGCAGCTTGACCCTGCGGGACAGCAGGCCATCATAGGTAGCGTGCTCGAGGAAGCGGAGAGCAGGGCATGGAAAATCTGACGGTGGACGACGTATACGGCGCGGCTCTGTACGAAGCCGCCGCTGACCTCGGCAAGACCGCGGAGTTCGTGGACGCCGTGAAGTCCGTAGGAGATGTATTCAGAGCGCAGCCCGACTTCTTCAGCCTGCTGCGCATGCCATCCATCGCCCCGCGGGAACGCAAGGATATAGCGACAAAGGTGTTCGAAGGGCGCGTGCCGCCCGAGATACTCAATTTCATATACGTGCTCATGGACAAACGGCGCTTGAGCAGTTTTAACGGGATAGCCAGAGCGTTTGAAAAGCAGGCAGATGCGCACGAGGGCGTCTCAAAGGGCAGGATAGAGTCGGCCACAGAGCTGACGGAGGGACAGCTTGCGCGCTTCGAGGAACAGACGGGCAGACTGCTTCGCAGGAAGGTGAAGCTTGAGCCTGTGATAGACCGGGCTCTCATCGGTGGAGTGCGCATATACATAGACGGCAAGTTCATCGACGCGAGCATCCGCGGCAAGCTCGACGAGCTGAAGGAGCGGATCATCAGTTAATGCTGATCATGTGCAGTATTGCGCAGGATTTTTTGTGACTGACAAGGCGAGCGAGCGCGAAGCGACGCGTACACGGACGTACGTGAGCAAGCGTGAGCGAGCAACAACGCAGTCAGACGCAAAAAAAGTGGGGCAATATGCGGAAAAAGGACGAGTGATACCGAATGCAACTGAAGCCCGAAGAAATCTCCGCGGTCATCCGCGAGCAGATCAAAAACTACAAGTCCGAGCTCGACATCTCGGACTTCGGCACGGTCATCCAGGTAGGAGACGGCATCGCCCGTGTATTCGGGCTCACCGGATGCATGGCCGGCGAGCTGCTGGAGTTTCCCGGCGAGATATACGGCATGGCTCTGAACCTCGAGGAGGAAAACGTAGGAGTCGTCATCATGGGGCCGGACAGCCACATAGGTGAGGGCGATATAGTGAAGCCCACCGGACGCGTCGTTGAGGTCCCCGTCGGCGAGGCGCTCGTCGGCCGCGTAGTGAACGCGCTCGGGCAGCCCATAGATGGCAAAGGCCAGATTAAGACGAAGGAGAAGCGCGATGTCGAGTTCCCCGCGCCCGGTGTACTCGCCAGGAAGTCCGTATTCCAGCCCCTGCAGACGGGGATCAAAGCCATCGACTCGATGATACCCATAGGTAAGGGGCAGCGCGAGCTCATCATAGGGGACAGACAGACGGGCAAGACCGCGATAGCCATAGATACCATCCTCAACCAGAAGGGCCGTGACGTCGTCTGCATCTATGTGGCGATCGGCCAGAAGAAGTCCACGGTCGCGCAGATGGCGAAGCAGCTCGAGGACGCGGGCGCCATGGACTACACGATAGTCGTATCGGCCACCGCGAGCGAAGTCGCCCCACTGCAATATATAGCGCCCTACGCCGGATGCGCGATGGGCGAATACTTCATGTACAAAGGCGGCGACGTGCTCATCATCTACGACGACCTCTCGAAGCACGCCGTGGCCTACCGCGCCATGTCCCTGCTGCTCAGACGTCCGCCGGGGCGCGAGGCGTATCCCGGCGACATATTCTATCTGCACTCCCGCCTGCTCGAACGCGCGGCCAAGCTGTCGGACGAGCACGGTGGTGGTTCGCTCACGGCCCTGCCCATCATCGAGACGCAGGCAGGCGACGTGTCGGCCTACATTCCGACTAATGTCATCTCCATCACCGACGGGCAGATATTCCTCGTGTCAGATCTCTTCTTCTCCGGCCAGCGCCCCGCCGTAGACGTCGGCATCTCCGTGTCGCGCGTCGGCGGCAACGCCCAGATCAAAGCCATGAAGAAGGTCGCGGGCACGGTCAAGCTGGAGCTCGCCCAGTACCGTGAGCTCGCGGGCTTTATGCAGTTCGGCTCGGACATAGACAAGGAGACGAAGGCCCGCCTCGACCACGGCATAGTCCTCATGGAGGTCATCAAGCAGCGGCAGTACAGCCCTGTGGCCGTCGAGCATCAGGTCATGATATTCTTTGCCGCCGTCGAGCGCTATCTCGACGACTTAGGCGCCGACCTCATAGACGATTTCGAGAAGGGCCTGTATCCATTCATGGATGCGCAGTACCCCGAGGTCGCGCAGTCCATCAGGGAGACCGGCGAGCTGGACGCTGGCGCCGAGGAAACGCTGCGCAAAGGCATAGAGGAATACAAAGTAGAATTTCTCAAAAATGGAGAGTAGATATAAATGGCCACGCGGCCCGGTCCGCGCCGAATAGGGCGGACTGGCGCGGGGCAGGGTCAAAAGAAAGGGCAAGCATGGCGGGAGCCGGTAACATACAGGACATCAAAAAGCGCGTCAAGAGCATCACGGGCATAGAGCACATCACTAACGCGATGAAGCTCGTCTCCGTGGCAAAGCTTCGCCGCGCCCGGCATACCCTCGACGCCACGCGCGGATATTTTCACTTCGTCACCGAGTCCATCGAGGACATCTTCGCCAGCGCGGACGAGATACCCACGAAGTACCTACGCAAAGACAAAGATGAGAAATCCGCCTCGCCGTGCTACGTCGTGATTACGAGCAACCGCGGGCTCGCCGGCAGCTTCAACACGAACGTCATCAAAAAGGCCGAAGCGGAGATGCGCGCCGCCACGGGTGGAGCGAGCATCGTAGCTCTCGGAGGCAAAGGCCGCGACTATTTCAAAAGGCACGGCTACGAGGTTCTCGGCGAGCACGTCAGGCCCCCCGAGAACATATCGTTCGCCGCCACGCACGAGATCACACGCCCCATCATAGACCTCTACGACGAAGGCAAGGTGGACGAAATAGTGCTCATCTACACCGCATTCCGTTCGGCGGTAGAGCAGCGCGTTACCGCCCTGCGTCTGCTACCTATAGACATAGAGCCCGACCCCGAGGCACAGGCCATCGGCAAATACGTCGAGTACGAGCCATCGGTCTCCGAAGTCTTCAACTACCTCGTGCCCAAATACGTGGAGGTCGTGATATATCAGGCGATAGTCGAGTCCGCCACCTGCGAGCACGCCGCGCGCCACATAGCCATGGACAACGCGACGAACAACGCGCAGCAGATGATCTCGGACCTGAACCTCTACTACAATAGAGCCCGCCAGGACGCGATAACCCGCCAGATAATAGAGGTAGTGAGCGGCGCCGAAGCATTGGAATGAGGAAATAAATGAACGATGAAAAGAAAATAGGCAGCACAGCCACTGAAGGGGCAAATGCGAGCGCGCCGGGCAAAGGTGGAGCCATAGGCGTGATACATCAGATCATAGGCCCCGTCATAGACGTCAAATTTGAGCAGGGCCACATACCCTCCCTGCTCAGCGCCGTCATCATCAGATGCCCTGATGGCGACATCGTGGCCGAGGTCGCCCAGCACATAGGTGACGACGTAGTGCGCTGCGTCGCCTTATCATCCACCGACGGAATGAGGCGCGGCATGGAAGCCGAGGACACCGGCGGCCCCATAGAAGTCCCCGTAGGAGAGGAAGTCCTCGGCCGGCTGTTCAACGTCATAGGCGAGAACATCGACGGCAAAGAGCCCGTCGTTACCGCCAGGAAGATGCCCATACATCGTCCCGCCCCCTCGTTTGAGGAACAGGACACGACAGCGCAGATATTCGAGACGGGGATCAAGGTCGTAGACCTCATCGCCCCATACACGCGCGGCGGCAAGGTCGGATTGCTGGGCGGCGCCGGCGTCGGCAAGACCGTTCTCATACAGGAGCTCATCAGCAACATCGCCAGGAAGCACGGAGGTATCTCCGTATTCGCCGGCGTCGGAGAGCGAACCCGCGAAGGCAATGACCTCTACTACGAGATGACCGAGTCCGGCGTCATAGAGAAGACCGCCATGGTGTTCGGCCAGATGAACGAACCCCCCGGCGCCCGCATGCGCGTAGGGCTGACCGGCCTCACCATGGCCGAATACTTCCGCGACGAGAAAGGCCAGGACGTACTCCTGTTCATCGACAACATATTCCGATTCACGCAGGCCGGCTCCGAAGTGAGCGCCCTGCTCGGGCGCGTCCCCTCGTCCGTCGGCTACCAACCCACACTTGCCACAGAGATGGGCGCTCTCCAGGAACGCATCACCTCCACCAAGTCCGGATCGATCACCTCCGTCCAGGCCGTCTATGTCCCCGCCGACGACCTGACCGACCCCGCGCCCGCCACGACCTTCGCCCACCTCGACGCGACGACCGTGCTATCGCGCGCCATCACCGAGCTCGGCATCTACCCCGCCGTCGACCCCCTCGAATCCACCTCGCGCATCATGGACCCGAACATACTCGGCGAAGACCACTACACCACGGCGCGCGAAGTGCAGGAAGTCCTGCAGAGGTACAAAGACCTGCAAGACATCATCGCCATACTCGGCATGGACGAACTGTCCGACGACGACAAACTGACCGTCGGCAGGGCGCGCAAGATACAGCGCTTCCTCTCTCAGCCGTTCAGCGTGGCCGAAGCCTTCACCGGCACGCCCGGCAAATACCTCCCCATCGCGGAGACCGTCCGTGGCTTCCGCGAGATACTGGACGGCAAACACGACGACATCCCCGAGGCCCTATTCCTCTACGTAGGCGGCATTGACGAAGTCGTGGAGAAATTCCAGAGAAGTACGGATCATGGCGAATAGCTTCAAGCTCGAAATAGTAACACCCGAGAGCCTGTTCTATGAAGGTGAGGCGGAGCTCGTCATCCTGCGCACCCTCGTAGGCGACGAAGGCTTTATGGCCGGCCACACCTGGGCCTGCAAACTCCTTGACGTCGGCGAGATATGGATACAGGAAGCCGGGCAGAAGGACTTCAAGATAGCCGCCGGCGCCCAGGGTTTCGTCGACGTCAAGGACGAAATCATGGTATTTGTAGACGCCGCTGAGTGGCCCGGCGACATAGACCTCTCCCGAGCCCGGACCGAGAAAGAACGCGCCGAAGCCATCTTGCGTCAAAAAAACAGAACCGCCATTCCGGACGACGAAGAATATCTGCTTGCCAAGATCTCTCTCAACAAAGCCCTGAACCGCCTGAAAGTCGCAGGTGGCGGCCGCCGCGCCAAATCCTGACCCTCCCGTTTTCGGTGAACTCCGATGCGATGTGCGGCGTATGTGGAGCGGCAGACTTACAGCTTCGCAACACGAAGCTCGTCCTCAAATGCGGAACCCCAAACCCTCCTCCCTTTGCACATCCCCTCGAATGGTGTTATAGTAGAAAGCAAATTTGCGAATGAGAGGCGTCCGATAGCGCAACATTAATCAGCATTTCCTCGATATCCCCCTCCCGCGTGTGGGTGGCGCCCCCGGGGCGACGGAATGGTTTACCCCATCATCAGCAATCGCGTAGAGTAGATAAGAAAGGTACGGTGACCGGAATGAGCATATACACGAACAAAGCAGTAAACGATTGGGTAGCGGACATGGCCCGCCTGACCAAACCAGACGACATAGTATGGATAGACGGCTCCGGGGAGGAGAAAGACCGCCTGACCCGCGAAGCCGCCGCCTTCGGCGAGATACTCATGCTCGACCAGGACAAACTCCCAGGCTGCGTCTACCACAGGACCGCCGAAAACGACGTGGCCAGAGTCGAACACCTTACATTTATATGCACATCGAAAGAAGAAGACGCCGGCCCCACAAACAACTGGATGTCACCGGACGAAGCCTACGCCAAGCTCGGCGCCCTGTTCGACGGCTCCATGAAAGGGCGTACCATGTATGTCATTCCATACCTCATGGGTCCCGCCGCCTCCGAATTTTCCAAAGTCGGCATCGAGCTCACCGACAGCATCTACGTCGTCCTCAACATGCGCATCATGACCCGCATGGGCCAGATCGCCATGGATTACCTCGGGGACAGCGACGACTTCGTGAAAGGCCTCCACTCGAGACTCGACCTCAACCCCGAACGCCGCTACATCTGCCACTTCCCCGAAGACAACACCATATGGAGCATAGGCTCCGGCTACGGTGGCAACGTCCTCCTCGGCAAGAAATGCTTTTCCCTGCGCATCGGTAGCTACCTCGCCAGGACACAGGGCTGGCTCGCCGAGCACATGCTAATACTCGGCGTCGAGAGCCCTGACGGCGTCGTCGAGTACCTCGCCGCCGCCTTCCCCAGCGCCTGCGGCAAGACCAACCTCGCCATGATGATCCCCCCCGAATACGCCCGCGAAAAAGGCTACAAAGTCTGGACCGTCGGCGACGACATCGCATGGATGCGCATAGGCGAAGACGGCAGACTCTGGGCCGTCAACCCCGAATACGGATTCTTCGGCGTCGCACCCGGCACCAGCATGCAGAGCAACCCCAACGCCCTCCTCACCACAAAGAAAAACTCGATATTCACGAACGTCGCCCTGCTGGACGACGGCACAGTATGGTGGGAAGGCATGGGCACAGACCCACCCCAACACTGCAAAGACTGGAAAGGTAACGACTGGACGCCTCAGAGCGGAGAGAAAGCCGCCCACCCCAATTCGCGCTTCACCGCCCCCGCCGCCCAATGCCCCAGCATCAGCCCCAAATGGGAAGATCCCAAAGGCGTACCCATCTCCGCTATACTGTTCGGAGGCCGCCGCGCCAAAGTCGCACCCCTCATATATCAGAGCTTCGACTGGAACCACGGCGTATTCGTCGGCGCCACCATGGGCTCCGAGACCACAGCCGCCGCCACCGGGCAGGTCGGCGTCGTCCGCCGCGACCCCATGGCCATGCTACCCTTCTGCGGGTACAACATGGGCGACTACTTCGCCCACTGGCTCGAAATGGGCGCCAAGATACCAAACCCCCCGAAAATATTCAACGTCAACTGGTTCCGCACAGACGACGACGGCCGCTTCATATGGCCCGGCTACGGTGAGAACTTCCGTGTCATCAAATGGGCACTGGACCGTTGCAGAGACGCAGTAGACGCGGACGAGACCCCCATAGGCTACATCCCGCGCCTGGAGGACATCGAGACCACCGGCATAGAGAGCGAAGTCACCCCCGCTACACTGAAAGAGCTCCTTTCGATCGACAAAGACTCATGGGCCGCCGAAGTGGAGAGTCAGACCGGATTCTTCGCCAAATTCGACCGCCTCCCAACCGAGATCGAAAGCCAGCAGACCGCCCTGAAGCACCGCCTAGGCCTGTGAGCGCCCCCCTCGCGCCGCTTCTTGTGCGTTTCGTGCGTAAAGAATGACGGCACGATGAGAGAATCATTAAAATTGTATAAAAATAAAAATTTTCGTGAATATGCTTTGCAATTGCTGATAATAGCAGGTATAATTATCTCATATCAAAAAATGTGAGTCTGTCACTTGACGGCTCCCGCAAGGGAACGGCGGATCCATGCATTCCGGCCGGAAGGTATGGACGTCTCGCAAAGAAGAATGGAAGGAGGCCGGAATGAATGGTTGTCTAGTGAAAGAAATCAGGATGTAGGAAGGAGAAGTGAATGTACGATAACGACAATTATAAAGTAACTCATAGAAAGGAGGGGGGAGGTACCACTATCTCCCGATCAAGAATGCAGACAAATACACAATATAGAGGGAAACGGAGCAGGCCCACGATCGCCTTCATCGTCACCCTCGCCATGATAGTAACCATGATCGGCGGCTACGGCGGCGGAACGGTTAGCGCGGCGAATGAAGGCTATCTTCCTGCGGCAGATATTGTCAATCTTGTAAAGCAATTGAACGAAGTGAAGCCAGGGCAAACTGTAGAAATTACTGGTGATATCATCCCTACGACTACAGCGCTTTCTCTTACAAAGGGTGCCATGCTAGTATTCGGCAATGCTAAAGCTACGGCCAATTACAGGCTGGACCTAGCGAGTAGTTCATCCTTGAAGTTAAATGGGAATGTGACTATTGGGAAACAGGGTATATTGGACTGGTCAGGTGTTGTCACCAAAGCAGCGGCGGTAGCGCCTGCGAATGTAACGATCGCTTCTACTGCCTCCATTACTGTAGACGGCGGCACGTTAAAGCTACCAGGCTATGATGAAAACCCCCTATTTATTTATCCTGAGGACGGAACGAAGCTCATCTACAAAAGCGGTATCACCGCGGGTCTCGATGTGCGTGTGGACTACTCCCTTGATCCTGACAGCAAGAAGGACGGCAGGGTGGAGCTCTCTCAGTACCCCATTTCCCAGGACTCAAATGAGCCGTACTTTATATTTACGAATAGTGAGTTATTTGCTAGTCCCGCTCGTGTGGTTACCATTAATAAGGAGAAGACCGTTGTTGCGAGTGTCAAATCCCGCGTTTCGGGCAGCGAGAGCGCTACGGTCAACCTTGATGAAGCGATATATGACTCGGCGTATCATATCAAGGCGCGCAACGAGATTTCTACTCCCGGTTCATTTACCAACGCTACCGTTGAAGTGGACGCGACGAACGGTTCGGCTAAGGGTATCACCTTAAACGTCGCTACGACAGCGGCGATTGCTGACCTAGAGACGGCAACCGCAGGCAAGAATTTGCGTTTTCTTATCAAGACGGATCTCGGTGATATAGAGCTCACGGGAACGGCCATTGGTATCATTAAAAACGCTAGTCCTGATAAGAATAACCCTGTGAAGATATCGATTAAGCCCGGAGAACTTTATGAAAGTCAGACTCAGTATACCAAGGCTTTGGATATCAGCATTGCCAAGAACGGTACTGGATTATCCTTTACTACTGAGAGTGTGGCCATCGCCTTAAAGTATGACTATGGTAAGCCTGAGAATGCCAAGACCGTCAAGCTGTGGAAAAATCTCAACTCATCAACATCGGCCGGAAGCAATGCGCTGGCAACGATGTCTGCAATCGTTACCGACAAGGCGATCGGTTTCATGACGAAATTAGATGCCGCGGATCCTGTTAACCGTTACGGTATCACGCAGGACTTTACTGTCACCTTTGACAATCAGCCCTCGCCTGATCCTCAGATCTCACCGGCGGCTGTTCAGATTCCGTACAATGAGACGTTCTCCACTGCTCATAAAGACAATCTCTTTGGCGGCAAGACATTCCCGGCCAACCCCACTGCGCCTACGGGCACGGTATTCACGAAGTGGCTTGACTCGCTTCCGGGCGGCCAGGAGCTGACTGCGACCACCAAGATCACGAAGGACATCGAAGCCAAGGCTGTCTTTGACTCCATCCTGAACGACGTCACCTTCAAAAATGAAGCGGCGGCCGACGTGGTCAAGAGCATTGCATATGGTTCGAAGCTCGGCGACAGCGGACTTCCGCCCGCAGTTTCGCCTCGCGCAGGATTCACCTTCGGCGGATGGTTCACCGGCCTGAACGGCACGGGTACCCAGGTGACAGCGGAAACCGTCATCACGGCTCCCGTTACCTACTACGCCTACTGGATCGCCGGCTACACCGTCAAGTTCAATGATGGCGCCAAGACCCTGTCATCCAAGGTCTACAACGCCAACTCGACACTCGGCACGTTGCCCACGCCTTCCAAGGCTGGCTACAAGTTCGAAGGTTGGTTCACCGCACTGCCCGGCGGCACGAAGGTCACATCGGCTACGGTCGTGACCGGCAACGTCACCTACTATGCGCATTGGACCGCCCTCAAATACAAGATCGTACTGAAAGACGGCTCCAAGACCAAGAAGACCTATGCCAACAAGGCATACGGCGCCAAGGTCAAGCTGACTGTCAAACCCACCAAGAAGAACTACAAGTTCAAGGGTTGGTACACAAAGAAGAAGGGTGGCAAAAAAGTCACCACCGCTACAGTGACCAAGAACGTCACCTACTACGCGCATTGGGCGCGCCTCTACAAGGCCAAGTCCACCGTCAAGCTCTACAAGAGCAAGAAGACTTCCTCCAAGGTCCTCAAGACCGTAAAGAAGGGCAAGAAGGTCGAGTACGTAGGCAAGTCCGGCAGTTGGTACAAGGTCAAGTACGGCGGAAAGACCGGCTACATCCAGAAGAAGTATCTCAAGAAATGAGATCGCCTGGCCAAATTTATTACATGAGTTTCGCCAAAGCACAGTGACAGAATTTTGATAAAAAGCCGCCTCGCAACCGTGAGGCGGCTTTTGTATTGGAATGGTTAAAAGAAAACCACACAAAAAATAACCGTCATTTACGAATCCGAAACAGTACAGTCTTGTTCTTTAAGACCGCATTTTCCGCAGCTTCTTTCATATCCGCATACACCCGTCTGATATTCCACATTTTTCTGAAACGGTGTTGCAGTCACGATAAAGAAGCCTCGTTATCGTTCGCGAAATCTTGCCGCGGCTCAACATCGCTGTTATGTGGCGCGCTTAGGCGCCGCATAGCAGTCTTCAACGTTCTTATGGCCATATTTTCGGCACGACCTGACAGCCGACTACTCGGTAGGATAATTGTTCATTTAGGTCTGTTAATTTATGGTTGACATGATAATATATTCATGCTATTATCTGGATATAAACCAAAATATGTAATTCATGAAGGGATTATCAGCATGGGGTCTAGCGCAGAAGCCATCAGAAGCTATAAAAATAACGTCTTCGTCGATTTCATCGGGACGAAGGAGCATCTGATAGAGGTATACAACGCGGTGAAAGGGACGGACTATCCCGCAGATACGGATATTCAAATCAATACCCTGAAAAACGTGCTGTACCGCTTTATCCAGAACGACAT